>JBBDXL010000145.1:0-18611 GCA_040902335.1 Burkholderiales bacterium | reverse complement strand
ACCGGATCGCTGAATCCGGCGATGGCAAGCATGCGGGCGGAATCCATCCTGATTGCATGCTAACGCCGCTCGGGCCGTGAGTTGGCGCACAATCCTGCCTTCTCGCGATACAGTACGCCTCTACACGATGGCACAGAAGGCACGCACCTATCGATTGACTGCGGCCGGCCGGTCCGCCTGGGAGAGCGAGGACATGGCCGTGCCGGAGGACTACCGACGCATCCTGTGGCTGATGGATTTCCACGGCCAGGATGGTGTGGTGGGCGAGCTGCTGCGCCGCTACCCGAAGAATGTCCTGGATGAATGGCTGACGGAGATGGAGGATCTCGGATTGATCGAGACGTCCGAGGTGCAGCAGGACGGCTCGACTTTCTCGACGCGCGAAGCCGACCGCACGCTCGGCCTCGACCAGGCGCGCATGCGGCGGGACGGGGAATCGGCCAGCGTCGCGCTGGCGCGCACCGGCGCCTATATCTCCGCGGACCGCCTCAGCCGCCGCCCGGCGCCGCGCAAGCCGCCGGCGGATACCGTGGTGCTCATCGTCGAGGACGACCCGGACCAGCTCGCGCTCGCCGACCTGAGGGTCAGCATGGCGGGCTACAAGGTGCGCGTGGCCAAATCGGTGAACGAGTTCCTGCACAGCATGCTCGACGAAGGCCCACCCGACCTGCTGCTGCTCGACGTCGTGCTGCCGGACGGCAACGGCTTCGACCTGCTCGCCAAGATGCGGCGTCACGCGGTGCTCGGCTCGCTGCCGATCGTCATGCTGACCGCCGAAAACAAAGCCGAGGACATCGGCAAGGGCCTGCTGCTCGGCGCCGACGGCTACATAACCAAGCCTTACACGAAGAACATTCTCGCGGATGTAATACGTCGCGTTTTGAAGCATGATGGCAACGCCTAACGGACTTTCGGATAAACGCAGTCCGGGCGCCTGTGTCACAGTTCCCGTGCGTTGACACAGGGAGGTCGCGTTGAGCGGCGACAACGAAGGCGGCGGCGAGATGCTGGCGCAGTGGCTGAAGGAAGCCGGCCGACGTGCGCAGTCGAGGGCGCAGAGCGAAGCCGCGGCCGATGGTGACGACACCTACAATTCGCCCGCGTCGCTGCACCGCTACCTCGAAGAGCTCGCGGGCAGAAAGCTGCTGACCCACGCGCAAGTGCTGGAATTCCTCAAGGAAGTTGCGGGCAGCCAGCCGCAGGGCTACGGCGCGCACGAACGCCGGCGCATGGTGAGGGAGGTGGCGCTGATCGCGCTGCTGGCGATCAGCTATCTGCACTTCTACTACTGGGAAGTGCAGCTGGAGATCGCCGCGCTCAATTCCGTCAACGTTGTCATTCCCGCGCCCGAGGCGCGTGCGAAGAAGATAGCCTCCTGAGCGCTCAGGCCGGCGCGCGGCCGGCGCGGCGCCGCAGCAGGCGGCCGAAGTTCTCCAGCGAAAGCAGGTGGGCGTAGATGCGCCCGAGGATGCCTTTTTTCGCCAGGTTCTTGAACTGGCTGGCATTGAGGTGCTCGATCTTCGTCTCGTCCACGCGGTGCATCTTGAGAAGCGGGACCATTTCCGTGTAGCCGAAAGGCGGATTGATCTGCATGGGAGATGTCTCGAGAAGACGAGCCCATGATAGCGACGGCACCGAGGCTGGCGCAATGCGCCGCCGGATCGTCCAGGGACGCGGGATCTGCTGTAAAATCCGCGACTTCCCACGGGGTGGTAGCTCAGCTGGGAGAGCGTCGCGTTCGCAATGCGAAGGTCGAGGGTTCGATCCCCTTCCACTCCACCACGGACTTCCGAGGCCCGCACGCTGCCGCCGGCGGGCCTGGTTTTTGTCCAGCGCGGGCGCCGATGTTACACAGTTGACACGATGGGCCTGTTCAGCGGATGCGGGCGCAAGCCGATTTCTGCCGATCGGGCGACAATCGCAGCGGAGGAGCGGCATGCGCTCCGTGACAGGGAGGTGGGTCGGCGCAATGGCATACCGGGTGCGCGACTTTGGATTGTTCTGGATGCTGGTCAACGGGCCGCCGCCAGCGGCGGCGCGCAGCTGAGCGCATGGCGCGAGTGCGCGTGCTGCTGCTCGAGGACTCGCCGGCGGATGCCGCGCTGGCGCTGGCGGCGCTCGCCGCCGCAGGGCTCGACTGCGCCGCCGACGTGGCACACGGGCGCGCAGATTTCGAGCGCTTGTATGCGGCGGGGCGCTACGATGTCGTGCTCGCCGACTACAGCCTGCCCGACTACACCGGACTCGACGCGCTGGCACGGGTGCGCGCGGCCGACGCCCTGCAGCCGTTCATCCTGGTTTCCGGAGAGCTCGGCGAGGAACGCGCCGTCGAGGTGCTGCGCGCGGGCGCCAGCGATTTCGTGCTGAAGGGCAACCTGAACCGGCTTGGGCCGGCCGTAGCGCGCGCGGCGGAGGAGTACCGGCAGCGCCGCGAGCATCGGGTGACGCAGCAGGCGCTCGAGCTTTCCGAGCGGCGCTACCGCGCCGTCGTCGAGGCTCAGTCCGAGCTCATCATCCGCATACTGCCGGATCTGACGGTAACATTTGTGAATGGTGCCTATTGCCGCTACTTCGGGCGCATGCAGGAGCAGATGCTCGGCAAGAGCCTGCTCGAGCACCTGCTGCCGGAGGAGCGCGCCAATGCGCAGCGCTTCCTGGCAGGAATCGCGCCGACCACGCCGACCTATGAGCGCGATGCGCTGGTGCGGGACGCAGACGGTGCCCAGCGCTGGATGCACTGGGCGGTGCGCGGCATATTCGACGCCAACGGCGCCCTCGCAGAGATCCAGTCGGTCGGCCGCGACGTCACCGAGCTGAAACGCGTCATGGACGCGCTCGGCGCCGCCCGCGAGCGCCTGCAGCGGCTGTCGCGTCGCCTGCTCGAGGTGCAGGAAGCCGAACGCCGGCATCTGGCGCGCGAGCTGCACGACGACATCGGCCAGGGCCTCACGGCCCTCAAGCTCAATCTGGAGGCGCTGGCGCGCGGGCGCGACAGCGCGGCCCTTGAGGCGCGCATTGGCGAGGCGCTGGAGACCACGCGCCACACCATCGAGCGCGTGCGCCAGCTTTCGATCAACCTGCGGCCCCTGCAGCTCGACGATCTGGGCCTCGCCGCCGCATTGCGCTCGCACCTCGACCGGCAGGCGAAGCTCGGCGGCCTGGCGCCGCACTTCGAGATCCAGGAAGTGCCGCTGAAGCTGTCCGCGGACATCGAAACCGCGTGCTTCCGCGTGGCGCAGGAAGCCATCAACAACATCGTGCGGCACTCGAAGGCGGCCAACGTCTGGCTGCGCCTGTTCCTGGCCGGCGAGCGGCTCGCGCTCTCGGTGCGCGACGACGGCGCCGGGTTCGACGTCGCCTCGGCGCAGCGCAGGGCCGCGGCGGGCGAGAGCCTCGGCGTGGTGAACATGGAGGAGCGCGTGGCGCTTGCCGGGGGCTCGTTCGAGATCCATTCCGCGCCCGGCCAGGGCACGGTGGTGGTCGCCTCGTTTCCGGTGGGGGCGGGTTGAATGACGCCGCTGCGCGTGCTGCTGGTCGACGACCATGCCCTGGTGCGCGCGGGCATGCGCTCGCTGCTGCAGGACTTGCCCGACGTCGAAGTGGTCGCCGAAGCCGGGGACGGTGCCGAGGCGCTCGCCGCCGCCGAGCGCGAGCGGCCCGACGTGGTGCTGCTGGACATCGCCATGAAGGGCATGAACGGCCTGGAGGCCGCCGCGCGCCTGCGCGAGCGCCTGCCGGGGGTGAAGGTCATCATCCTGTCGATGCACACCAGCGAGGAGTACGTGCTGCTGGCGCTGCGCGCGGGGGCGGCGGCGTACCTGATCAAGGACTCGGCCACCTCCGAGCTGGAGCTCGCGCTGAAGTGCGTGATGCGCGGCGAGACCTACCTCAGCCCGGCGATCTCGCGGCAGGTGGTGGACGGCTACGTGCAGCGCGTAGGCGCAGGCGGCGGGCCCGATCCGCTCACGCCGCGCCAGCGCGAGGTGCTCAAGCGCATCGCCGAGGGACGCAGCACGAAGGAGATCGCTTTCGAGCTGAACCTTTCGGTGAAGACGGTTGAGACGCACCGCGCGCAGATCATGGAGCGATTGGGCATCCGCGATGTCGCTGGGCTGGTGCGCTACGCCATGCGTGCGGGTCTCGTGCCGCCCGAAACGTAAGACTTTACAAATAGTTAGGAGCTACCGGGGATTCCCCTACCCAGCTTAGGGAAGTGCCCGATTACGGCCGTGGACGCATGTCCCTACAGTCCACGCCATGGCACCGAGCACCTCGCCCGCCCGCATCATCGTCCTCGACGGCAATCCCGGCTTTGCCGGCGCGGCCAGGCGCTTCGTCGAGCGCCTGCCGGGCTATGCCCACGCGGCGGGCGACGTGGTGCTGGTCGACCTGGGCCTCGGCGGGCTGGATCTGGCGCGGCGCGTAAAGCGCAGTAACCCGTCGCTCGGGGTGATCGCCGTGGCACTGTTTCCCACCCCCGAACTCGTGGCGGAAGCCGAGCGCGCGGGCATCGACGCGGTGGTGTCGAAGGAGGCGTTCGCTGAGGAGCTGCCCGCGGCGCTGGCGCGCGTTGCGGCGGCACGATGAAGTCGGTGCTCAAGCTCAAGGGCGACGGCACGCACGCCGCCGCGCTGCGCGAGCGCGCCTAGGCGCCGCGGCCGCGTTCCAGGCGGCGCGCGAACACGGTCATCTCCTTTTCCGCCTGGCGGTCGCCTTTGGCGCGGGCGGCTTCGATGCCGCGGGCGTAGGCCTCGCGCGCCTCGTCCGTGAGGCCCGCCTCGGCAAGCGCGCGGCCCAGCGCCTTCCACGCCGCAGAGTACTGAGGATCGCGCCGCACCGCCTCGCGCAGATGCGCGATGCCGCGCTCGACGCTGCCCGCCTTCAGGTACTCGCTGCCGAGCGAATAGCGCAGCAGCGCGCCGTCTCGCGGCGTGTCGAGCAGCTTTTCCAGGTTGGCGATGAGCGGTGCCGTCATTTCGGCTAAGATGGCCCAAGCCATTCTAAGCCCTGCTCCCCCATGAAAACCGCGATCCAGACCGCCGGCGCGCCTGCAGCCATCGGCGCCTACTCCCAGGCCGTGCGCGCCGGCGACACCGTGTACCTTTCCGGCCAGATCGGCTTCGACCCGGCCACCCTGCAGCTCGCCGAGGGCATCGATGCGCAGATCCACCGCGTGTTCGCCAATCTCGCCGCCGTGGCGCAGGCCGCCGGTCTCGGGCTCGGCCATGCCGTGCGCATGACCGTGTACCTCACCGATCTCGCGCATTTCGCCAAGGTCAACGAGGTGATGGCGCACTACGTGCCGCAGCCCTACCCGGCGCGCGCCGCCGTCGGCGTGGCGAGCCTGCCGCGCGGCGCGCTGGTCGAGATCGACGCCATCCTGCACGCCGGTTGACACGCGCGCTGCCGCCCGCCACGGCGAGCAAGCTCGCCAAGCTCGGGATTCGCTCGCGTCACGATCTGCTGTATCACCTGCCGCTACGGTACGAGGATGAGACGCGGCTGACCGCGCCCGAGGCCGCGCAATCCGGCGCGCCGCTGCTGGTGCAGGCGCCGGTGCGCCGCGCCGAGATCGCTTTTCGCCCGAAGCGCCAGCTGGTGGTGCACGCCGACGGCCTCGTGCTGCGCTTTCTCAATTTCTACGGCAGCCAGGTAAAGCAGTTCGAGCGCGCCGCGCGGGACGGCACGCATGTGCGCGCCTTCGGCGAGGTGCGCCCAGGCTGGTTCGGCGCGGAGATCGTGCATCCCCGCTACCGCATCGTCGCGCCCGACGAGCCGCTCGCCGACACGCTCACCCCCGTCTATCCGACGACGGCCGGGCTCGGCCAGGCGGTGTTGCGCAAGCTGGTGCTCGAGGCGCTGCGGGAGGAGGCGATCGAGGAGATACTGCCGTCGGCGCTGCGCGTGCGCCTGGGCCTCGCGCCGCTCGAGGCGAGCGTGCGCCTGCTGCATCGGCCGGCGCCGGGCGCGGACACTGCGGCGGCGTGGCGGCGCGTGAAGTTCGACGAGCTGCTCGCCCAGCAGCTGCAACTGCGGCTGGCGCGACGCAAGCGCAGGGAGCGCACCGCGCCGGCGCTGCCCGCGAGCGGCCCGTTGCTCAAGCGTTTCCTCGGCCGTTTGCCGTTCCGGCTGACGCGGGCCCAGAGCCGCGTCATGGCCGAGCTGCTGCGCGATCTGGCGCAACCGCATCCGATGCAACGGCTGCTGCAGGGCGATGTCGGCAGCGGCAAGACCATCGTTGCCGCCATTGCCTGCCTGGCGGCGGTGGACACCGGCTGCCAGGCGGCGGTGATGGCGCCCACCGAGATCCTCGCCGAGCAGCACCTCGCCAAGTTCTCCGCCTGGCTCGGGCCGCTCGGGGTGAAGATCGCCTGGCTGCACGGCGGACTGCCGACAGCCGAGCGCAAGAGCGCGCGCAAGGCGATCGCCAGCGGAGCGGCGAGCATCGCCATCGGCACGCAGGCCCTGTTCCAGGAGGGCGTCGAGTTCTCCCGCCTCGCACTCGCCATCGTCGACGAGCAGCATCGCTTCGGCGTGAAGCAGCGCCTGCAGCTGCGCAAGAAGAGCGAGCAGGCGGCGGCGCATCAGCTGATGATGAGCGCGACGCCGATCCCGAGGACGCTTTCCATGAGCTACTACGCGGATCTCGACGTGTCGGTGATAGACGAGCTGCCCCCGGGGCGCAAGCCCGTGACCACGCGCCTCGTCGCCGCGGCGCGCCGCGCCGAGGTGCTCGAGCGCATCCGCGACGCCTGCGCCGACGGCCAGCAGGCGTACTGGGTGTGCCCGGTGATCGAAGAGTCGAAAGACCGCGACCTGCAGGCGGCGCTCGACGCCTATGAGGAGCTGCGCCGCGAATTGCCGCGTTTGCGCATCGGCCTGGTACACGGGCGCATGACGCCGGCGGAGAAAGCGGCGGCGATGCAGGCGTTCGCGGCCGCCGTCACGCAGCTGCTCGTATGCACCACGGTGATCGAAGTGGGCGTGGACGTGCCCAACGCCTCCCTCATGGTCATCGAGCATGCCGAGCGCTTCGGCCTGGCGCAACTGCACCAGCTGCGCGGTCGCATCGGCCGCGGCACGCGCGCGAGCGACTGCATCCTGCTGTTCCAGGAACCGCTCTCCGACGGCGCGCGGGCGCGACTCAAGGTGATCTACGAGAACGCCGACGGCTTCGCCATCGCCGAGCAGGACCTGATGCTCCGCGGCCCGGGGGAGTTGCTCGGCGTGGCGCAGAGCGGGGCGCCCCTGCTGCGGTTCGCCGACCTGGTCGGCGATGAGCCGTTGCTCGAGGCGGCGCGCGCCGCCGCGGACGAGCTGCTCGCCGCGGACGAGGCGCTCGCGCGCCGCCACATCGACCGCTGGCTCGGCCTGCGCGCCGACTTCGGCAAGGTCTAGACTCGCGCATGTCCTGGGCCGTGATCGAGCAGCGCTTCGACGCCTATGAGCGCCTGCTGCGCCTCGACAAGCCGATCGGCACGCTGCTGCTGCTCTGGCCCACGCTGTGGGCGCTGTGGCTTGCCGCGCGCGGCATGCCGAGCGCCGCGATCCTGGCGGTCTTCTGCGTGGGCACGCTGCTCATGCGCTCAGCCGGCTGCGCGGTGAACGATTTTTTCGACTGCGAATTCGACCGCCATGTGGAGCGCACGCGCGACCGGCCCCTCGCCGCAGGGGAAATCCGGCCGGCCGAAGCGCTGATATTGGCGGCGCTGCTTGCCGCAGCAGCGTTCGCCCTGGTGCTGATGCTCAACCGGCTGGCGCTGCTGCTCTCCTTTGTCGCGCTTGGTATCGCCATCACCTATCCGCTCACCAAACGCTTTTTCGCGCTGCCGCAGCTCTACCTCGGCGTCGCCTTCGGCTTCGGCATTCCGATGGCCTACGCCGCCGTCCAGAACCGGCTGCCGGCGGAGTGCTGGGTGCTCCTTGCCGCCAACGTGTGCTACGCGTTCGCCTATGACACGGAGTACGCCATGGTGGATCGCGAGGATGACGCGAAGATCGGCATGCGCACCTCGGCGCTGACCCTCGGCCGCTTCGACGTGGCGGGGGTGATGCTCGCCTACGCGGGGATGCTGGCGCTGCTCGGCTGGGTCGGCGTCATGGCGCGCTTGGGCTGGGCGTATTACGGCGGACTGGCGATCGCCGCCGGCCTGATGACCTATCACTACCACCTCATTCGCGAGCGCTCGCGCGCCGGCTGCTTCAAGGCGTTCCGCCACAACAACTGGGTCGGTGCCGCGGTGTTCGCCGGCATCGCCGTGCACTACGGCCTGCGCTAAGCTTCGTCGATGGCCCTCGAAACGCCGATCGCAAATTTCGAGTTCTCCACCGGGCCGCTGCGCGGTACGCAGCTCTCGCTCTACGGCACGCGCCTCCTGCACCACGGCGTCGCTCGGATGGACAGCATGGCGCTCGGCGCCATCGCCGCGGTGCGCGTCGGCTACGAGCGCGATGTGCGGCGCATGGGCTGGGGCATGGTGCTCGCTCTGCTGGCGCTGCTGCTCTTCGTCGTGGCTGGCCCGCTTTCCGGAGTCGCGGCCGACGCGGCAGCCGAAGTCAGCGGCAACCACTCGGTCGCCAGGCTGCTGCGGGGCACGCTGCTCGTGCTAGGGGCGATAGCCAGTCTGTTGCCGGCGGCGGGGGTGGCGTGCCTGCTCGGCGGTGGGGCGCTCGCCGCCTTCGGCTGGATCGGCACCACGACGCTCGTGCTCTCGCTGCCGGCGGCCGATCGCGCCTACGCCGTACGCGGACAGAACCGCATGCTGGTGGATTTCGCGGAGCTGCTGGCGGAGCGCGTGGCCCAGAGCGGCCGCTGAGATGCACTACGCGGACCTGCGGGGGTTTCTTGGCGGACTCGAGGCGCTGGGCGGGCTGAGGCGCATCTCCGCGCCGGTATCGCCGCGGCTGGAAATGACCGAGATCTGCGATCGCGTGCTGCGCGCAGGCGGTCCGGCATTGCTGTTCGAGCGGCCCGCGGGTTTCGCTCTACCGGTGCTGGGAAACCTGTTCGGCTCCGTGGAGCGCATCGCGCTCGCCATGGGCATCGACGCCGGAACGGACCCGCGGCCGGCGCTGCGCGACATCGGCAGGCTGCTCGCGGCCTTGCGCGAGCCCGATCCGCCCAAGGGATTGCGCGATGCCGTGACGAAACTGCCGCAGCTTGCGCGGCTGGCCGGCAAGGTGTTCGATATGGCGCCGAAAGTGGTGGCATCGGCGCCCTGCCAGGAGACGCTGTGGGAAGGCAAGGACGTGGACCTCTCGCGCCTGCCGGTGCAGACCTGCTGGCCGGGCGACGCAGGGCCGCTCATCACCTGGGGGCTCACCGTGACGCGCGGGCCGTTGAAGCCGCGCCAGAACCTCGGCATCTACCGCCAGCAGGTGATCGGGCCGAACCGCGTCATTTTGCGCTGGCTCGCGCACCGCGGCGGCGCGCTGGACTTTCGCGACCACCAGCTGGCGCACCCGGGCGAACCGTTTCCGGTCGCCGTGGCGCTGGGCGCCGATCCGGCGACCACGCTGGCGGCCGTGACGCCGGTGCCGGATGCGCTTGGCGAGTACCAGTTTGCCGGCCTGCTGCGCGGCGCGCGCACCGAGCTCGCCCAGTGCATCGGCAGCGACCTGCAGGTGCCGGCGCGCGCCGAGATCGTGCTCGAGGGGGCGATCCACCCCGGCGATGTCGCGCTCGAAGGCCCGCACGGCGACCACACGGGCTACTACAACGAGGCCGAGCGCTTCCCGGTGCTGACGGTGGAGCGCATCACGCTGCGCCGGGATCCGATCTACCACTCGACCTATACCGGCAAGCCCCCGGACGAGCCGGCGATGCTCGGCGTGGCGCTGAACGAGATCTTCGTGCCGCTGCTGGCGAAACAGTTTCCGGAGATCGCGGACTTCTACCTGCCGCCCGAGGGCTGCTCCTACCGGCTCGCGGTGGCGAGCCTGAAGAAGCAGTACCCGGGGCACGCCAAGCGGGTGATGTTCGGCATCTGGAGCGTGCTGCGTCAGTTCATGTACACCAAGTTCATCGTCGTCGTGGACGAGGACATCGACGTGCGCGACTGGAAGGAGGTGGTGTGGGCGATCAGCACGCGCGTGGACCCGGCGCGCGACACGCTGATCGCCGAGAACACGCCCATCGACTACCTCGATTTCGCGAGCCCGGTGGCGGGATTGGGCTCGAAGATGGGCATCGACGCCACCAGCAAATGGCCGGGCGAAACCTCCCGCACCTGGGGCCGGCCGATCGCCATGGACCCCGAGGTGAAGAAGAAGGTCGACGCGATGTGGGGAGAGCTCGGCCTGTAATCAGGCGGCAGCGCGCACCGGCGAGGACTGGTAGCGTGTCATCAGTTCCGCCTGCTTGCGCCGCGCCGTCTCCGCGCTCTTCGCCTTGATGTGGCCGAAGCCGCGAATGCTCTCGGGCAGCGAGGCGATCTCCACTGCCAGGGCGTGGTTGTCGCGCGTCAGGCCGCGCAGCAACCCCTCCACGGTAGTCTCGTACTCGCCGATCAGCGCGCGCTCCATGCGCCGCTCCTCGGTGCGCCCGAAGACGTCGAGCGGCGTGCCGCGCAGGCCCTTCAACTTTGCCAGCAGGCCGAACGCGCGCAGCATCCAGGGCCCGAACTGCATCTTGCGCGGCTCGCCGGTGACCGGGTCGGGCCTGGCCAGAAGCGGCGGCGCCAGGTGAAAGTTCACCCGGTAGTCGCCCTCGAACATGGCATCGATCTTCTTCATGAACCCGCCCGTGGCATACAGGCGCGCCACCTCGTATTCATCCTTGTAGGCGAGCAGCTTCGCGTAGTAGCGCGCCACCGCCTCGGCGAGCTTCGTGCCGCCCGCCTTGTCCTGCTCGGCCGCGCGCACCCGCTCCACGAGCGCCCGGTAGCGCGCGGCGTAGGCGGCGTTCTGGTAGCCGGTGAGGAACTGCACGCGCCGCTCGAGCAGCTCGCCCAGGTTGCGCGAGAAATGCTGGTCGATCGGGATCACGTCCGCCGGCAGCGCGATGCGCCGCACGCGCTCCAGGTCGAGCGCCGCGCGCCGGCCCCACAGGAAGCTCTTCTTGTTGAACTCGACCGCCACGCCGTTCAGCTCGATGGAGCGCTCGATCGCCTCGCGCCCGAGGGGCAGCCACGCCTTCTGCCAGGCGTAGCCGAGCATGAACATGTTGGTGGCGATGGAATCGCCCATCAGTGCGGTGGCGATCTCGGCCGCGGGCACCAAATCGACGCCCTTGCCGCCGCAGGCTTCGGCGATGTCATGCTGCAGGTTCGACCCGGGAAGCTGCCAATCCGGATTGCTGACGAATGCCGCTGTCGGCGAGGTGGTGCCGTTCACCACCGCGCGCGTGCGGCCGGCGCTCATCTTGTCGAGCGCGTCGCCGCTCGCGCTCACCACCAGATCGCAGCCGATGACCAGGCGCGCATCGCCCGTGCCCAGGCGCGCCACATGCACCTGATGCGTGCTGGAGGCGATTCTCACGTGCGACATCACCGCGCCGTATTTCTGTGCCAGGCCCGACATGTCGAGCACCGACACGCCCTTGCCCTCGAGGTGCGCCGCCATGCCGAGGATCTGGCCGATGGTGATGACGCCCGTGCCGCCGATGCCGGTGACGAGCACACCGCACGGCTCTTCGAGAGAGGCCGGCACGGCCTCGGGGAGCGGCGGAAAGTCCTCGCCCGGTGCGCGCGCGCCCTGCTTACGCTTCCTCAGCTGCCCGCCTTCCACGGTGACGAAGCTCGGGCAGAAGCCCTTCACGCAGGAGAAGTCCTTGTTGCAGGTGGACTGGTTGATGGTGCGCTTGCGCCCGAACTCGGTCTCCAGGGGTTCCACCGAGAGGCAGTTGGACTTGGCGCTGCAGTCGCCGCAGCCCTCGCACACCATCTCGTTGATCACTGCGCGCTTCGCGGGATCGGGGTAGGCGCCGCGTTTACGGCGCCGGCGCTTCTCGGAGGCGCAGGTCTGGTCGTAGATCAGCGCCGAGACGCCAGGCTGCTCGCGCAGCCAGCGCTGCACGGCGTCGAGCTCGTCGCGGTGGCGGATCTCCACGCCGGGCGCCCAGTTCGTGCCCGCCGGATACTTCTCCGGCTCGTCGGTCACGAGGACGATGGGCTTCACCCCTTCGGCCGCGATCTGCCGCGAAATGATCGCCGGGTCGAGCGGCCCGTCGTGGTGCTGGCCGCCGGTCATCGCCACCGCATCGTTGTAGAGGATCTTGTAGGTCATGTTGACCTTGGCGGCCACCGCGGCGCGGATGGCGAGCAGGCCCGAGTGGAAATAGGTGCCGTCGCCGAGATTGGCGAAGATGTGCTTTTCCTCGGTGAACGGCGCCTGGCCGACCCAGGGCACGCCCTCGGCGCCCATGTGCGTGAAAGTGGAGGTATTGCGGTCCATCCACACGGCCATGAAGTGGCAGCCGATGCCCGCCGTGGCGCGGCTGCCCTCGGGCACGCGCGTGGAGGTGTTGTGCGGGCAGCCGGAGCAGAAATAGGGCTGGCGCACCGCGGTGACGCGCGGCTTGGCGAGTGCCTTCTCCTTGAAATCGAGAAACGCGAGCCGTTCCATGAACTGCGCGCCGAGCCGCGCGGCGAGCCCGAGCTTCTCCAGGCGCTTGGCGATGGCGCGCGCCACGATCGCCGGATTGTGCTCGTAGTGCGCGGGCAGCAGCCAGGTGCCCGCGGGTTGTCCCTCCGCGCGGCTCCATTCGCCGTTGTCGTCGAACTTGCCGACGACGCGCGGGGCACGCTTGCCGGCCTCCCAGGTGTAGAGCTCTTCCTTGATCTGGTACTCGATCAACTGGCGCTTTTCCTCGACGACGAGGATCTCCTCCAGGTCCTTGGCGAAGCGCCGCGCGCCCTGCGGCTCGAGCGGCCAGGACATCGCCACCTTGTACACGCGCAGGCCGATGTCGCGCGCCACGCGCTCGTCGATGCCGAGGTCGGAGAGCGCTTGCATCGTGTCGCCGAAGCTCTTGCCCGTGGTGATGATGCCCAAGCGCGCCTGCGGCGAATCCCAGACGAGGCGGTCCAGGCCGTTGGCGCGGACATAGGCGATTGCCGCATAGACCTTCCAGTCGAGAAGGCGCGACTCCTGCTCGAGAAAGCCGTCGGGCCAGCGAATGTTCAAGCCGCCCTGCGGCATGGCGAAATCGGCCGGCAGCTTCACTTGCACGCGCGCCGGATCCACGATCACGGAGGCGCCCGATTCGACCACGTCGGTGACGCATTTGAAGCCGATCCAGCAGCCCGAGTAGCGGCTCATGGCATAGCCATGCAGGCCGAAATCCAGGTAATCCTGCACGTGGGCCGGATTGAGCACCGGAATGCAGCAGGCCTTCAGGATGTGCTCGCTCTGGTGCGCAAGCGTCGAAGATTTCGCCGCGTGGTCGTCGCCCGCCAGCACCAGCACGCCGCCGTGCTTGGAGGTGCCCGCCGAGTTGGCGTGCTTGAAGACGTCGCCGCAGCGGTCCACGCCCGGGCCCTTGCCATACCACATGCCGAATACGCCGTCGTACTTGGCGCCCGGAAACATGCCCACCTGCTGCGATCCCCACAGCGCGGTCGCCGCGAGGTCTTCGTTGACGCCGGGCTGGAATCTCACGTGATGCGTTTCGAGGTGCTTCTGCGCGCGCCACAGCGACTGGTCGAGCCCGCCCAGCGGCGAGCCGCGGTACCCGGAAACGTATCCCGCGGTGTTCAGCCCGGCGCGCTGGTCGCGCTCGCGTTGCAGCAGGAGCAGGCGGATGAGCGCCTGCGTGCCGGTAAGGAAGACGCGCCCCTTTTCGAGCGTGTATTTGTCGTCGAGGGAAACCTCGGCAAGCTTGCGGGCATCGACCGGTGCGTTCATCGATATGCCTCCGTGGCTAGAGTCGTTCTACCACAGGCTTAGACAGCGGCGCGCGACCGGCGCTCGCCGGCTGGTCCCAATAGGGCTCGGGACCGAAGGACTCGGCGAGGAAATCGATGAATACTCGCGTCTTCGCCGGCAAATGCCGGCGGTGCGGGTATACGGCGTAAATGCCGACGTCGGTGCCGAAATCGTAGCCGGGCAGCAGCGGCACCAGGGAGCCCTCCTCCAGTTGCCGGCGCACGTCCCACGTGGACTTGAGCGCCACGCCCAGGCCTGCCACCGCCCAGTCCCGCAGCACTGCCCAGTTGTCGCAGGCGTAGCGACCGGTGACGCGCACCGAGCCGCGCTTGCCGGTCGGGCTCTTGTATTCCCACGTCATGGCGAAGCCGTGCTCCCAGCTGGCCACCAGGCAGTTGTGCCGGGTGAGGTCCTGCGGCGTCTTGGGCTCGCCGTGCTCGCGCAGGTAAGCCGGGCTCGCGCACACCACGCGGCGATTGGGCGCGAGCTTGCGCGCCGCGAGCGACGAGTCTTTGAGCTCGGCGATGCGCACGGCGAGATCGAACCCCTCCTCGATGAGATTGATGGAGCGGTCCGAAAGGCTTAGCGCCAACTCTACCTTCGGGTAGCGCTGGGCGAAGCGCGGCACGAGAGGCGCAATGTGCTGATGCCCGAATGAAGCGGGCAGCGCCACTTTGAGCACCCCCTGGGGCTCGATGTGGCGCGAGGTGACGGCGGCGTCGGCCTCGTCGATCTCGGCGAGGATGCGCTGCGAGGTCTCGTAGTAACTCGCGCCCTCGTCCGTGAGGTGCAGGCTGCGCGTCGTGCGGTTCACGAGGCGCACGCCGAGGCGCGCTTCGAGGGCGGCGAGGGTGCGGCTCACGACCGCCGTGGACACGCCGAGCTCGCGCGCCGCCGCCGTCAGGCTGCCCGCCTCGACCACCTTGGAAAACACCAACATGCCATGAACCACGTCACGCATATCTTTGCGCCAATAGCAAAAGAGTTTTGTTAATGACCGCTATTCTAAACTAGGCTGCAAAGCCGTATATTTGTTGCACCGCAGTAGAAACACTGAAAAAGGAACAAGAGATGAACGCATACGAAATCGAGCAGATCGAGAAGGACATCAGGGCCAAATTCAGGCTGCCGCTGTCTTTTGATGGCTGGGCCGACATCGAACGTCGCGCGCGCCAGGAACGTGCCCGCGTAATGGGGCAAGCGGTTGCCAAGTTCTTCGCCGCCGTGCGGGCGAAGGTGGCGGGCTTCAGCCGCCGGGTGCGCACCACCGCCGCAGACTGCACCAGCGCGAGGCTGCATCATAGCTAGAACATCCGCTTAGGCAGGCCCCGCCGCGGTATCCTCCTCCCTCCTCCTCCGCGGCGGGGCTGCGCCTAGCCCGCCTGCCCCGGCAATTCGACGGCGGCGGCCTCAGGCGATCGCTTTCCACATTTCGAGGTCACGCTTTGCCGTCCAGATGCGCGAGTACCTGATACCGCGCGCTTCGTCGTAGGCGCGCGAGACATCGAATGGCGGCGAACGATTTCATCGCGCCTTGATTCGCTTGAGGGATCGTCGGGTGCCGGCCATGGTAGTCGTTTGCCGCAGGGCGGAAAAGCGGATAATGTGCGCCGCGCCGCCCTCGTACGGAGTACCGCCATGGGACGCCCGGAAAAGATTCGCCTCGGCGACGTCCTGGTCGCGCAGAAGGCGATATCGCAGGACCAGTTGAAGGCCGCGCTCGAGCAGCAGAAGAAAAGCGGCCGCCGCCTCGGGCGCGTGCTGGTCGAGCAGGGCTTCGTCAACGACGAGCAGATCTGCGAAGCGATCTCGCGGCAGCTCGACATCCAATACGTCAATCTCAAGTTCTACAACCTGAACCAGGACGTGGTGCGGCGCCTTCCAGAGGCGCAGGCGCGGCGCTTCCGCGCCATCGTGCTCGAGGACCGACGCACGAACGTGCTGGTCGGCATGGCGGACCCGACCGACCTCTTTGCCTACGACGAGCTGGGGAGGATTTTGCAGAAGGACCTTGAAGTGGCAGTGGTGGGCGAAGCGGCGCTGCTGCAGACCGTGGACCGGGTCTATCGCCGCACCGAGGAAATTTCGGGGCTGGCGAAGGAGCTGGAGCGCGACGTCGGCGATTCCTACGTCGACTTCGGCGCGCTCGGCGCGGGCGCCGAGGACGCGCCCGTCGTCAAGCTGCTGCAAAGCGTATTCGAGGACGCGATTCAGGTGAACGCCTCCGACGTGCACATCGAACCGCAGGAGACGGCGCTGCAGATCCGGTTTCGCATCGACGGCGCGCTCAACCCGCAGACGCAGGCCGACCCCAAGATCGCGCCGGCGCTGGCGCTGCGCCTGAAGCTCATGGCGGGTCTCGATATCTCGGAAAAGCGCCTGCCCCAGGACGGGCGCCTGAACATCATCGCGCGCGACCAGAAGATCGACGTGCGCATGTCCACCATGCCGACGCAGTACGGAGAATCGGTGGTGCTACGCTTGTTGAACCGCCGCGCCACCCGGCAGTCGCTCGACAGCCTGGGCATGCCGCCGCAGATGCTGCAGCGCTTCCGCGAGATCATCCAGAAGACCGCAGGCATGGTGCTGGTGACCGGCCCGACCGGCAGCGGCAAGACCACCACGTTGTACTCGGCGCTTTCCGAAGTGAACACGCCCGAGCGCAAGATCGTCACCGTGGAGGATCCGGTCGAATACCGCATGGCGGGCATCAACCAGGTGCAGGTCAACGACAAGATCGACCTCACGTTCGCGCGCGTGCTGCGTTCGGCGCTGCGCCAGGACCCGGACATCATCCTGGTGGGCGAGATCCGCGACGAGGACACGGCGCAGATCGCGCTGCGCGCGGCGCTCACCGGCCACCTGGTGTTTTCCACCCTGCATACCAAGGACGCGGTGAGCACCCCGATCCGCCTGATCGACATGGGGGCGCCGAGCTACATGGTGGCGACCTCGGTGCATGCGGTGGTGGCCCAGCGGCTGGTGCGGCTGAACTGCGAAACCTGCATCACCGAATACCAGCCCGATGCCGACGAGTCCCGGTGGCTGGCGGCGGAGCTCGGCGCCGATTATGCCGGCCACAAGTACTTCCGCGGGCGTGGCTGCTCGCACTGCAACGGCTCGGGCTTTGCGGGCCGCATTGGCGTCTACGAGATGCTGGAGATGACCCCGGAACTGGCGCGGGCGGTAGTGGCACGCGACCCCAACGCCTTCGGCGAGGTGGCGCGCCCCCAGATGAAGGGGGCCCGGCTCACCGACCGGGCGCTCGAGCTGGTGCGAAAGGGGCGTACTACCGTGGCCGAAGTGCTCAAGGTCGCGACGCAGGTGGAGGAATAGCGTGCCGAACTACGCCTACCGCGGGCGCGACACTCGCGGCGGCCTGGTGACCGGCAGGCTGGAAGGCGCGGATTCCGGCGCCGTGGCCGATCAATTGCTCGCCATCGGCGTGACGCCGGTCGAAATCCAGCCGGTCGCCGAAAGCGCCGCCATCAAGGCGCCCGATTGGTGGCGGCGCCTCAGCGCGCCGCCGATCACCGACGTGGACATCATGCTGTTTTCGCGGCAGATGTACGCACTGCTCAAGGCGGGTGTGCCGATCATGCGGGCGCTGGCCGGATTGCAGCAGTCCACGCGCAACCCGTCGCTCGCCGAGGTGATCGGCGACCTGCGCACGAGCCTCGACTCCGGCCGGGAGCTTTCGGCGGCGATGCGCAGCCATCCGAAGGTATTCAGCCCGTTCTACGTCAGCGTGATCCGCATCGGCGAGGCGACCGGCGAGCTCGACCAGTCATTCAATCGCATGTTCGGCTACCTGGAGTTCGACAAGGAGATCCGCGACCGCATCAAGGCGGCGGTGCGCTATCCGATCATCGTGATGGTGGTGATCGCGGTGGCGGTCGCGGTGGTGAATTTCTTCGTCATTCCGGCATTCGCCAAGATCTTCGCAGCGCAGAAGGTTCCGCTGCCGCTGCTGACCCAGGTACTGATCGGCACCTCCAACTTCTTCGTCGCCTATTGGTGGGCGATGCTGGCGGCGCTGGCGGCGGCCGTGTTCGGAGCACAGATCTACGTCGGCACGGAGCAGGGGCGCTACCAGTGGGACCGCTGGAAGCTGCGGCTGCCGCTGGCGGGCCCCATCGTCCTGCGCGCGACGCTCGCGCGCTTCGCGCGCGGCATGTCGCTCGCGGTGCGGGCGGGGGTGCCGATCGTGCAGGCGATGTCGGTCGTGGGCGAGGTGGTGTCGAATTCCTACATGGCCCTGCGCATCAGCCAGATGCGCGATGGCGTGGAGCGCGGCGAAAGCGTACTGCGCACGGCGACGGCGAGCGGCATCTTCACTCCCGTGGTCCTGGAAATGGTCTCGGTAGGGGAGGAGACCGGCGAGCTCGACGATCTCATGGACGAGGTCGCGGACATGTACGAGCGCGAAGTGGATTACGACATCAAGAACCTCGCGGCCAACATCGAGCCGATCCTCACCGTGGCGCTGGGGGTGATGGTCCTGATCCTGGCGCTGGGCGTCTTCATGCCGATCTGGGGCCTCGGCAACGTGCTGCTGAAGCGGTGATTCCCGCCAGCCGGCAGCGCAACTACCTGCAGTCCGGGCTGTACTTGGTCATCGCCGGGATTCTGGCGGCGGTGCTACTGGAGCGGTTACTTACTTACGCTGAAGCAGCCGAGAAAGCCGCCATGGAGGCAACGCTCAGCCAGCTGCATGCGAGCCTTTACGCGCGGGTTGCTTTCCT
>JBBDXL010000144.1:0-2731 GCA_040902335.1 Burkholderiales bacterium | reverse complement strand
CTGCACCAGTCGCTCACGGATCGCTCGGGCGCGAACGCATTCGTGTCGGAGAAGGACTTCCTGTCGGCGACCGGGAAGAGCTTTCTTGCCGGGCTCCTTGCGCACGCCGCAGCCTCGGCGGCTTTCGCCACGCCGACCGTGAACGGCTACAAGCGCTACCGGCCCTACTCTCTCGCTCCGGAACGCGTGGTGTGGGGCCGCGACAACCGCGGCGCGATGCTGCGCGTGCTCGGCGGCCCGGGCGATCCGGCCACGCGCATCGAGAATCGCATCGGCGAGCCCGCGGCCAATCCGTATTTGTACTTCGCATCACAGATCCACTGCGGCATGGACGGCGTGCAGCGCAAGCTCGAGCCCGGCGCGCCGGAGCAGACGCCCTACGAGTCGAAGGCGGCGCTGCTGCCGCGTACGCTCGAGCAGGCGTTGGCGGCGCTGAAAAGCGACGCCGTCCTGAAGGACGCCTTCGGGCCGGGCTTCGTGGACTACTACTGCCGCATCAAGGAAGCCGAGATCGCGCGCTTCAATCTGGAGGTCTCCGACTGGGAGCAGCGGGAGTACTTCGACCTGTTCTGATAATACGCTTCACATCGGGGAACCTCGCGGCGCCTTGACATATCGAAGTTCTGAGCACGGGAACCACAGGAGGAATCCCATGATAAGCAAGCCGCTATTGATCGCTGTCCTGACTTTGGCTCTTACCCCTGCTGCCATGGCGGCAGGCTCGAGGAGCACGTCCCGGCCGCCGGCCGCGCCGACAGCCCAACCGACCGACTACGAGCTCGGGGTGAAGGCGGTGCGGGCCGGCGACTACCAGCGCGCCGGGGTCCTGCTCCAGAGGGTCGTCCGGGCCGAGCCGCGCAACGCGGACGCATGGAACTACATCGGCTTCAGTCACCGGAAGCTGCGGCAGTTCGACCAATCTCTGGTCGCGTATCGGAAAGCGCTCGCCATCGACCCGGATCATCGGGGGGCCAACGAATATCTCGGCGAGTTGTATGTGATGACCGGGGAACTGGGGAAAGCCGAGGAACAGCTCGCCAAGCTGCAGAGCCTTTGTCCGCGCGGGTGCGAGGAGTACGACGACCTGAAGAAGGCCGTCGAGACCTCCCGGTCGGCACGGAAGAAGAACTGAAGCGACCCGCGCCGCGGCGCCTCCCGTGACGGTAGTCTCGTTCCTTCGGGACTACGGACCTTCGCTCGCCGCGTTCGGCCTGTTCGCGCTTTTGCATTCGGTCGGGGCGCGCGAACCGCTCAAGAATTTGCTCGCCCGCTGGACGGGACCGTTTTTCCTCGAGCACTTCTGGCGCCTCGTTTATTGCGCCCTGAGCCTCGTGGCGCTCTATTATGGTGTGGCGACGCTGCATTGGGCGCGCAATCCTGAAAACGATATCTGGCTGATCGTCTATCCCGACCGGCTCTGGCAAGCGATCACCGTCCTCCATCTCGTGTCCGTCGCCTTTCTCTATGTCGCGTTTGTCCAGAGCGATTACCTCGAGTTCCTGGGCCTGAAGCAGGCGTGGCGGGGCCTCCTCGCGCTCCTTGGAATGCCCGTCCGGCCCGCAACCATGGAACTTTTCGGTACGCATCGATTAGTGGTGAGGGGGGTCTACGGCTGGGTGCGCCACCCGATGCTGGCGGGGGGGCTCCTGTTCCTGCTGACGAGCGGCCCGTCCTTGAACAACCTGATCTACACGGCCATGTACGCGGCCTACATGCTGATCGGAGGCTACTACGAGGAGCGGCGCCTCGTCAGAATCTTCGGGCAAGACTATCTGCGCTACCGGGCGCGGATCGGGGCGTTTTTCCCGCGGCTCCGGCGCCGGCCGATGGCGTGATTGCTCGATTGCTGGAGCAGCTGTCCGAGTACTTCTACGATCCCCTTGTATTCTGGGGCGTGCCGCTCGTGCTGGCGCTCGCGTGGGCCGGTGTTCGCCTCGCGCGCTCGTGGTTGCGCCGCCGCTCGTGAGGCGCGCACGTATTCCTCCGCCAAAACCCTTTTCGCGTTCCGCGGCGTTTATAGCCACGTCGCCAACCAGCAAAGGAACCACCATGAAACGCACCCTGCTCCCCGCCGCCGTCGCGGCCGTCTTCGTCACCCTCGGCGCGCAGGCCGAGCGCCTGCCGGCGACGCTGGGCGAAGCACTGGCTGCGCTGCGCGAGGACGCCTGCCTGAAGGAAGGCCTGGGCGCGCAGTTCGTGGACTACTACTGCCGCATCAAGCAAGCCGAGATCGCGCGCTTCAACCTCGAAGCCTCGGACTGGGAGCAGCGCGAGTACTTCGACCTGTTCTGAATTGCTTTTGGCCGCGATAGCGCGCAACATGCGCGGGCGATCTACGTTCTGGCCTGTCCTTCAGCTACGTCCGGTACCCCGGGCGCGGAATGCAAGTACTCCACTTCGAGTAGGTTGTTCGCTACCGCGCCCGATTTGCGTGCGGCGTTTTGCGCATAGAGGTCCAGCATGACTATAGGAACTGTCAAATTTTTCAACGGCACCAAGGGATTCGGGTTCATCCAGCCGGAAGACGGCGCGAAGGACGTGTTCGTGCATGTGAGCGCGGTGGAGCAGGCGGGCATGGGCACGCTGACCGAAGGCCAGCGCGTCAGCTTCGACGTCGTCACCGAGCGCGGCAAGCTCGCGGCCAGCAATCTGAAGGCGGCCTGACGACGTAACTCGCGCCCAATGCTGGGAAAAAGGCGGTCCTGCGGGGCCGCTTTTTTATTGCGCACCG
>JBBDXL010000143.1:7535-19239 GCA_040902335.1 Burkholderiales bacterium | reverse complement strand
TCCTGATGTGGCTCGGCGAGCAGATCACCGAGCGCGGCCTGGGCAACGGCATCTCGCTCATCATCTTCGCCGGCATCGTGGCCGGGCTGCCGAGCGCGATCGCCGGCACGCTGGAGCTGGTGCGCACGGGGGCGATGCACCCGCTTACCGCGCTGCTGATCGCGGTGGCGGTGCTGGTGATCACCAGCTTCGTGTGCTTCGTCGAGCGCGGGCAGCGGAAGATTCTGGTGAATTACGCAAAACGGCAGGTCGGCAACCGGGTCTACGGCGGCCAGAGCTCGCACCTGCCTTTCAAGCTCAACATGTCGGGGGTGATCCCGCTGATCTTCGCGAGCTCCCTCATCCTCTTCCCGGCGACGCTGATGGGCTGGTTCGGCGCGGCCGAGGGCATGGTCTGGCTGCGCGACCTCGCGGCGACGCTGACCCCGGGCCAGCCGATCTACGTGCTGATGTACGGGGGACTCATCATCTTCTTCTGCTTCTTCTACACCGCGCTGCAGTACAACCCGAAGGAGACGGCGGACAACCTGAAGAAGTCGGGCGCCTTCGTTCCGGGCATCCGCCCGGGTGAGCAGACCGCGCGCTACCTGGAGAAGATCCTGACGCGCCTCACGCTCGCGGGCGCGATCTACGTCACCGCAGTGGCCCTGCTGCCGGAGTTCCTGATCCTGAAGTGGAACGTGCCGTTTTTCTTCGGCGGCACGTCGCTGCTCATCATCGTTGTGGTGACGATGGACTTCATGTCCCAGGTGCAGGCCTACGTCATGACGCACCAGTACGAAAGCCTGCTGCGCAAGGCGAATTTCAAGGGCAGCCTGCAGGTTCGCTGAGCAATGAATCGCGCCAGGCTCTAGGATGAGCGCGAAGTGCCCGAGCTCCGGGGTCATTCCTCCCGAGGCACCGCCGTTCAAGGCAGCGCGCAGGCCTCCGGCTGCGCTATGGCGCGGCTGAGGAGAACCAGCAAAAGGAAAAGCAGCCCAACGCTCAGGATGCCGAATTCGGCGCCGTCCAGCGGCAGCGCGGCGAGCGCGAGGTATGACGGTTCAGCGAATACCTGCCCGAACGAGGCGCGCAGATCGGCCAGGTGGCGCTTCATGGCTCATTTGTCGCGGCGCGCCAGCTCCACGAGCTTCTTGACGACCGCATAGGGCTGCGCTCCGGACAGCGGGTACGTCTTGCCGCTTTTCGACACGATGATGCTCCAGGGCGTGCCTGTACCTCCGGTGGCAATTGCGTTCTGTACGTCCTCTTCGACCCGCCGGTCGTGCCTGCCGCTTGCGAGGCAGGTCGCAAACTTGTTTTCATCGAGCCCGATCTCGCGGGCGATTAGCGGCAGCACGGCATCGACATCGGTCCTGTTGTTGGACGGAGTCAGGTCGAAGAAGCGGTCGGCAAACTTCCAGAATGCGCTGTTGCCGCCGAGCTCGGCTGCGCATTCCGACGCCGCGGCCTCCTTGCGCGCCTTGACGGGATGAATCTGGTCGAGAGGAAAGTGGCGGTATACCCACCTGACCTGGCTACCGGACTCGTCCACCAGTTTCTTCAGGCTCGAGTGGAAGCTCTTGCAGAACGGGCACTCGAAGTCCGAGTACTCTATCAGCGTCACCGGCGCGTCGGGATCGCCGCGGATATGGTCGCGGGTCCTGGAAAGCGGCCGTATCGCCGCGGCCCGGGCGTCCGCCGCGCGTTGCTCGCGCTGCGCGGCGTCGACCCGCTGGCGCTCGACGTACCGGCCGACGCCCGCATCGACCGCGCGGTCGAGCGCGCCGCTCTCGCGCAGCTCCTTGACGACCGCCTCCTTGACCCGCTCCACCAACGCCGCATCGGGGTCGCGCTGCGGGGCCTGAGCGGCGGCTGCCGAGGCGAACAACACGAGGCCCGCCAAGAGGCTTCGCGATAGGGTGCGGGTCGGCATCAAGCCTCCTCTAGGTTCATCTCCTGTTCCGGGTCCTCTCGGCCAGCAGGGCCCCCACGTGCTTCGCGATCAGCGCGCTCGGCAGAGGGGCGCCGTCAAAATTGGTGGCGCCTATGACCCCGCGCCGCCGTCCGGACTGGTCGATCACGTAAATGCCCACGGAGTGTATCTTCTTATCCAGTTTTGGCGGACCCGATCCCAGCAGGCCGTAGGCCTTCCAGACGGCGCGCAACTCCTCGGGTTCGGCGGTAAGGAAATGCCAGGACGGGATCTCGTCCACGCCCCCACTTCCTCGTCGCTGCCGAAACGCGCGCGAATCTTATGCCCCGTCCTCGAGGTCATCGAGGATCGGGCAGTCGGGGCGCGAATCTCCGCGGCAGCGCTTGACCAGCTCCGCCAGGGCCTTGCGCATCGACTGCAGCTCTTCGATCTTTTGATCGAGCACGTCGATGTGTCGCGCCGCCATGGCCTTCACGGCCGCGCTCCTGCGGTTCCGATCGCGCCAGAGATCGAGCAGGTCGCGCACTTCCTCCACCGGGAAGCCGAGGCTGCGCGCTCGCTTGATGAAAGCGAGCGTCTGCATGTCCTGCTCGGAATAGCTCCGGTAGCCGTTCGGTCGCCGCTCCGCCGGATAGATCAGCCCGATGCTCTCGTAATAGCGGATGCTCTTCGGCGGCACGCCGGACCTCTCGGCGACCGTACCGATGTTCATGTTTTCAACGTTCACTTTCCGTCCTTCCCGTCAACGGACTTCGAGTCCGTTGTGCACGACTTGCTGCCGCCCCTGTTCATGCACAGGCCGAGCGCGCACATGGCGGCGCAGGGCGCGAGCGCGAGCAGCACCGGCGCGATGCCAACGGCGGCGAGCCAGCCCCAGCCCAGATAGAGTCCGATGCCCGCGCCGGCCAGCGAGAGCACGATGAGTCCCCGGCGCCCGCCCAGGTAGTGCCTGAGCAGGCCAAGCACCGTTTGCCTCAGCGAGAGCTCCGCCACCTTATTCGCTTGAGTCGACGCATTCATGTCCCGGTCCTGTAAGTAAGAGGGAATGCCACGATAAAGGTTCCAGTTACTGGAGGGTCAAGGGCGCCCAGGGTCTGTGAACTTCGCCGCGCGGCTCGTGTCTGGCGGAGGGCAGGCACGAGCTGCGCACGGCGCTAGCGCTCAGGCGATTCCTCCATAGGAGAGCAGCGCAGCGCGATGAGCCGATCGCTAACGCACACGGTTCTCCGGCCCTCGGCCCATGTACGCATCCATGAACGCCGCGAGCGCGGCCTCGTCAAACGCATCCAGGCGCAGCCGACGCCGCCATGCAGTGAGCACCACATCATCGCCCAGGCCTGTGTGAGGCACGGCGATCAGTCCCGACCAGGGCCCCGCGAACTGCCCGGTCCACCGCTTCAGCACGCTGAGCCCTTTGAACCCGGGCGCCTCGTAGTACACCACCACCTGGCCGTGCTCCAGCGCGTGGATGAGCTCCCCCTTCGGCTGCGGCTCCTGGTAGAAGCCCGAAGGCGTCGCTCTCGGCCAGTGCGGACCCGAGAGGGGGAACGGCTCGCCTCCAGCCACCGGCGTGCCCGAGGCCACATGCGTGCCGCCGCGGTCCGCCTCGGTCTCTACTCGGGCGAGTTGCGGCCGGCCCTGTTTCGCCAGCGTCGAAAGCGCGTTGAAATCCTGAGCAGTGAGCACCCCAGGTACTAGAAGCAGCGACAGCAGGCCGAGTCTGAACCACGGTAGCGGCATCAGTTTGAAACGTCCACCCGAAAGGAAGCCTTTCCCTGTGCACGCGGGCCATCGATGACGATTTGTACCTGCCAAGCTCCGCTCTTGTTCAATACGAGATCCATCTCGTGCCAAGGTCTTCGATACCGCGATGACACCGGCCCGGCTTGACCGACTGTGCCGTCGCCAGGTCGCGCCAGCGCGCTCACCTTCGCGTGCTCGACATAGGCGAGCGTCCGCGGGTCTATCAGTTGCGCCTCGATATGCAGATGGCCGGTGCGCGGCCGCTTCGGGGAGGTCCTCACCGTGAGGTCATAGGCGTCGACCCTCTTGCCGGTCATGCGCAGCTCCCAGTCGGTGCCGTGGGCGCCGACACCGGCGGCAAACGGCAGAACCCCGGCAAAGGACAGCACAACCGCCAGACCTCTCACTGTCGGCGCTCCTCGGCGAGCAACGCCTTCACGTGCTTCACGATCAGCGCGCTCAGAGGAGGGGCGCCTTCAAAATTGGTGGACAAATACCAGCGCCGCCGGCCCGCCTGGTCGATGATGAAGTTGGCCGGGGAATGCGCCTTTTCGCTTGGCCTATCCGGCTTTGGCAGGCTCGATGCCACCATGCCATAAGCACCCCAGGCGGCCCGCAGTGCCTCGGGACTGCCGGTGAGGAAATGCCAGGTCGGAATCTCGTCCACGCCCCACTTCCTCGTTGCGGCCATCACGTCCTCCACCGAGGTCTTCTCGTCGTTCGAATTGAAGGCGAGGAAGGCCACCTTCGCTGCATCCTGCCCCAACGCTTGATAAGCAAGCCGGTAGTGGTAGGCGTAAATGGGACAGATGTCGGTGCAATCGGGATCGAGCAGGCCGAGGACCACCACCTTGCCCCGGAAGTCGGCAAGGGACACGGAAGCCCCACTCTGATCCAGCAGGCGAAAGCCCGGCGCCGGGCCCTCCAGCTGGTCCAGTTTGGTTCCCTCGTAGGATGAGGGCAATCCCTGGAAAGCGGCGGGGAGACCCGCCTGGTACCACTGGTACCACGCTACGAGCGCAAGCACCGCGAGAATTGCCGCCGCCAGGGCGCCGAGGCCGATCGAACGCAGACGCATGGGAATCTTATTCTCCCTCCTCCTCATGGAGTGTGTGCCGGAACCACGATAAACGTTCCGGTTACTGGAAAGTCAAGCTGCAAGCGTTTTGAACTTCGCCGCGCGCCTCCTGTCTTGCAGGGGCGGCGGGCCACAAACGAGGAAGGAAATCATGCGAGGATCTCGAGGGGGCGCGGGGGCGCCGTGGCTTTGGGCTCGCTGGCTGATCGTGTGCGCGGCCATCGGTTTCTGGGTCTGGCTGTTCCTCGTGCAGGTAACGATGCCCCCCATGGAGCACGGCCTTCCGTTCGAGGCTTGGTACGGAAACTGGAGGGACGTACTCATCGTGAGCGGCGTGTTCCTGGCGTTCGTTCTCGGGTTTGTCTGGCCCCGAGGCGGCCTGCAGTGGCGCAGCGCCGGCGTGTACTCGGCGTTCCTCATATCGCTGTTCGTCGAGATGTTCGGCATCCCTCTGACGATCTTCGTCCTCGCCCCGCTTCTCGACTTGCAGGTGCTCGATTTCGGCATGAACGAAAGCCACCTCTGGGCCTATTCTCTCGACCAGGCCGGCCTGGTGCCGCTCGCGTCGGGCGTGTACCTCGTCATGACCGTCAGCATGGCGCTGATCGCGCTGGGCCTCGCGCTCGTCGCGGTGGGCTGGGCGCAGGTGTTCGGCGCGCGCCACGAGCTGCGCACCTCCGGCATCTATCGCTTCGTGCGCCATCCGCAGTACCTCGGATTGATCCTCGTCATCATCGCCCTCAACATCCAGTGGCCGACGCTGCTGACGCTCGCGATGGCGCCGGTGCTCATCGTCATGTACGTGCGCCAGGCGCGGCGGGAGGACGAGGATCTGGAGGCGCGCTTCGGCCGCGCCTTCGCGAGCTACGCCGCGCGCGTGCCGGCGTTCATTCCGCGCCTTCGCCCGAGGACCGTTGCCGCGGAGCAGCGCTCGGGTTGACCTTCCAGCGGCTGGAAACCACCTACTTCTATTGCAAAGCGTGTTCCAGCTCCGCGATGAGGTCGTCGACGTTTTCGATGCCGACGGACAGCCGCACCAGCCCCTCGTCGATGCCGAGGTCGGCGCGCACGTCCTCGGGCAGCGAGGCGTGCGTCATGATCGCCGGGTGCTCGATCAGGCTCTCGACGCCGCCGAGGCTCTCGGCCAGCGTGAACAGCTTGCAGCGCTCCAGGAAGCGGCGCGAGGCGGGCAGGCCGCCCTTGAGCACCGCGGTCACCATGCCGCCGTAGCGCCCCTGCATCTGCTCGGCGGCGAGCCGGTGCTGCGGGTGGCTGGCGAGCCCCGGATAGATGACGCGCTCGATCTGCGGATGCTTCTCGAGAAACGCGGCGATGTGCATGGCGTTGCCGCAGTGGCGCTCCATGCGCAGCGCGAGCGTCTTGATGCCGCGTAACGTCAGAAACGCGTCGAACGGGCTGGGCACGCCGCCGACCGCGTTCTGCAGGAATGCCAGCTTTTCCTTGAGCGACGCATCCTTGACGACCGCGGCGCCGCCGATGACATCGGAATGCCCGTTCAGGTATTTCGTGGTGGAGTGAACCACGATGTCGAAGCCGTGCTCGAGCGGCCGCTGCGCCCAGGGCGAGGCGAAGGTGTTGTCGCATACCGAGATCAAGCCGCGCTGGCGCGCGAGGGCGGCAATCGCCTTGAGGTCGACGAGCTTGAGAAGCGGGTTGGTGGGGCTTTCCACCCACACCATGCGCGTGTTGGGTCTGATGGCCTGCTCCAGGTTTTCGATCCTGGAAAGGTCGGCGAAAGTCGCCTGCAGATTCGCGGAGCGCTTCCGGACTCTTTCCAGAATCCGGTAGCTGCCGCCGTAGAGGTCGTCCATCGCCACCACGTGCGAGCCCGAGTCGAGGAGCTCGAGCACCGTGCCGATTGCCGCCATGCCTGAAGCGAAGGCGAAGCCGGCGTGGCCGCCTTCCAGCTCGGCGATGCAAGCCTCGAGCGCGTCACGCGTGGGATTGCGCGTGCGCGCGTAGTCGAAGCCCTTGTGCTCGCCGGGGCTCGCCTGCGCGTAGGTGGACGTGGCGTAGATCGGCGTCATCACCGCCCCGGTGCGCGGGTCGGGCGCCTGCCCGGCGTGGATGACCTTGGTCTCGAACTTCATGGGCGCCTTCTCCTGAGCCAGTGCAGCAGGTCGATGCGCGTGATGAGGCCGAGGAACTCGTCGCCGTCGACCACGATCGCCACCATGCCGCGCTCGAAGATTTCGCTCAGTTTTTCGACGGCATCGTCGGGCGACAGGGTGACCAGATTGGACTCCATCGCGGCGCTCACCGGCTCGCCGAAATGCTCCGGGTTCCCGTAAACTTCGAGCAGGATGTCCTCCTCGGTGACGATGCCCACGATCCTGCCGTCCTTCAGCACCGGAAGCTGCGACACGTCGTAGAGCTTCATGCGCTGGTAGGCCGCGGTTACGGTCTCGTCGGCGTTTACCGTCGCCACGGCGTGCTCCTTGTGGCGCCGCGAGATCAGGTCGCGCAGGTCGCCGTAGGTCTCGCGCTCGATGAAGCCGTGATCCAGCATCCAGTAGTCGTTGTACACCTTGGAGAGGTACTTGTTGCCGCTGTCGCACACCAGGCTCACGACGCGCTTCGGCACGGTCTGCTCGCGGCAATAGCGCAACGCCGCCGCGATCAGCGTGCCGGACGAAGTGCCCGCCATGATCCCTTCGCTTTTCAGCAGGTTTCTGCAGACCGCGAAAGCCTCGGCGTCGGGAATGCTGTAGGCGCGCTTCACGCGCGAGAGATCGCACACCGGCGGGACGAAGTCCTCGCCGATGCCCTCCACCAGCCAGGAGCCCACTGCGCTGGAAACCGAACGCGTTCGCACGTATTCGGCGAGGATCGAGCCCTGCGGGTCGGCGAGCACGATCTCGGTCGGTGGCGAAGCGCGCGCGAAAAAGCGCGACAGCCCGGTGACGGTGCCGCCCGTGCCGACGCCCACCACGACCGCGTCGACGTCGTGCTGCATCTGCGCCCAGATCTCGGGGCCGGTACTTTCCTCGTGCGCGCGCGGGTTCGCGGGGTTGGCGAACTGGTTGACGTAGAACGCGCCGGGCGTGGCGCGCGCGATCGCGGCGGCGCGGTCCTGGTAGTACTCGGGATGGCCCTTGGAGACGTCCGAGCGGGTGAGCACGATCTCGGCGCCCATCGCGCGCAGGTGGAAGATCTTCTCCTGGCTCATCTTGTCGGGCACGACGATGAGCAGGCGATAGCCTTTCTGCACGGCGACCAGCGCCAGGCCGAGCCCGGTGTTGCCGGCCGTGGCTTCCACGATCAACGAGCCTTTCTCGATGCGCCGCTCGCGTTCCGCGGCCTCGATCATCGCGAGCGCGATGCGGTCCTTGATCGAGCCGCCCGGATTATGGTGCTCGAGCTTGAGGAACAGGCGGCAGCGCCCGGCATCCAGCCGCGTCACTTCCACCAGAGGGGTATTGCCGATCAGCTGCAGAACGCTCATCGCACCGCCATGCTACCGCCTCCCGCGGGCGGGGTTCGACCGGTCAGTGCGGCGCGGGGCGCCATTTCTGGATGCGGTGGTTGCCGTAGTCGACGGCGAACACCGTGCCGTCGCTCGCTACGGCGGCGGCGATCGCATAATTGAACTCGCCGGGGCCTTGTCCCTGCGTGCCGAAGCTCGTCAGGAATTTGCCCTCCGCGGTGAATTTCTGGATCCGGTGATTGTAGAAATCGGCGACGAATACGTTGCCTGACTTGTCAACGGTCACCCGCGTCACTGTCGCGAACCAGCCGTTGAACGGCCCGAAAATGTTCATCGCAAACGGCCCGCCCCACTTGCGGCGGAGAGCGCCGTCCAGTCCGAAGACCTGGATGCGGTCGTTATAGCCGTCCGCCACGTAAAGAGTGCCGTCGGGAGTAGCGGCAACATCCGTGGGATAGTTGAACTCTCCTGCCCAAATACCGAGTTTTCCCGTGGTTCCCCACTGGCGTACGAAACTGCCTTCGGCTTTGAGCTGCTGCACGCGCTGATTGTAGAAGTCGGCGACGAACAGATCGCCGTTCGCGGCCACCGCCACGCCTCCCGGCGCGTTGAACTCGCCCGGGCCGCTGCCCGCCTGGCCGATGATTCGCTTTGGTGTCCCGTCGAGTCCGAAGACCTGCACCCGGTCGTTGAAATACTCGGCCACATAAAGCTCGCCGCGATGAATGGTGAGATTCATCGGCCGTCCGAGTTTCCCTGGTTCAGTCCCGGGCGCGCCGAATGCGCGTTTGAAACGACCGTCGAAGTCGAATACCTGGATGCGGCCGTTGCGCGAATCGGAGACGAACACTTCGCCATCCGCCACAGCGACTCCGACCGGATCGTTGAACTGCCCGGGACCGTTGCCTTTCTCGCCCCACGCGGTGACGAATTCATAGGGCGCTTCTTTTGCCGATGGCACGAAAGCAAGCCAGCCGCCGGCCAGAATGATGGCGGTCGCGATGACAAGGTAGCGCGCGATCTTGAGAATGGTCTTCGTCTTCATGTCCGGGCGCGGCTCAGATGTTGATGCGCAAGCCCGCGTTCACGATGTAGTCGTTCTTCAGCGCCGTGCCGTTGAGGTCCTGCACGACTGGAACCTGGACGCCGGCTTCCACGATCCATTTCTTGGTGACGTACTGCAGCCCGGGGGAGAGGAACAAAGTGGTGCCGCCGGAGTTCGGGTCCCGCGCTCCGCTGATCCGGTTTTTCCCGGCATGTACGAGATTCGCTTCGAGGACCCCGTAGAGAAAGGCGGGAACCCCGCTGCCGAGCTCCTGCGGCCAGAGACGATACTGCAGGGAAGCATCGAGCCCGCCGACGTCTCCGAACCGAACGCCATTTGCTTCCCGATTCGCCCGGTAGGCCAACTGGGCATCGACCTGCCAGTCGAGCGTCTGATGCGTGACGACCGCACCGCCCAGGAAGTCCCACGAACCTGTGCCGAGCTGCACCGTCGGCGGCAAACGCCCCAAGCCGTCCCGGGCATCGTCGCGGCCGGTCGGCGCTTTCACTCCCAGAAACGGAGCGATGCGAAAGGTGCGTCCGGGTGCATCACGGGTGTAAGCGGTGTAGCGGCCAATTAAGGTGAGATCGCCAAAGCCGTCATCACGGCGTGTGACTCTCTGCCCCGCCGCATTCACGTCGAGCCGTTTGTCGAGATAGGGCAGCACGCCGAACAGCGCGAAATCGCGCGTGACGCCGTAGCCGAGGATCGAGACCACGCCGGACGCCCGCATGTTGCGGTTGGCGGCGGGATCCGGATCGTCCGCGTTCCTGCTCAGGACGAACTGTTCGCGCAGCACCCAGCCGTCTTCCTGCACCGGCAGGGCGGTGTTGAACGTGATCGGCGCGCCCCATGCCGGCCCCGCGGCAGCGAGCAGAAGACCGATGATCGACGCAAGCTTGATTCTCGTTGCGCCGTGCGGCGTCGTCATTTGCCGCTTCCCTGTGCCGGCAGCTTCTCAAAGCCTCGAAGCGTAAAGCCCGCGTCGGTCACCGCCTTCTTCGCGGTCGCTTCGTCGAAAGCGGTGCCTTCGGCCACCGTGACAATGACATTACCGGTCTTGATGTCGACGTCGACTTTTTCGACGCCCTTCACGGCCTTCAGCTGTTTTTCGACGCCATACGCACAGAAAGGGCAGGCAAGCCCGTCCACACGAAGCTTGTAGGCCTGGGCTGCGAATGCGCTCGCCGACCCCAGCGCCAGAACCAGAGCGAGAACCGTGCTGCGCCAGATTGCTGTCATGATAGATACCTCCATGGACGGGTTGCGCATCGTGGCAATTTCGCGTCAGCGCCGCCCGCCGGGCCAGGTGAGCAACGGCATGTTGATCACCACGCCCGGGCGTTCGATCGCGATCTCGCCGGCCGCAACTGCTTTTCTCACCTCGTCGGCGTGTTTGAGCTCGCGCGCCTTGCGCGGGTCCTTCCAGGTGACCAGGTTGAGCTCGCGCAGCGGGCTGTAGCTGTTCGCGCCCGGCGCGCCGTCGAACACGTCCGGCTGGAACTTGAATGGCCCTTCGCCCGCCACCCCGTTCTTGAAGACGTACACCGGGGTCAGCATCTCCTTGGGCGCCTTGGCGAGCGAGGGCACCACGACGACCGGCGAGCCCTTCATCTTGGTGAGCAGCGCGGCCACGCCCGGATCGGAGGCCTCGGTGTGGATGAACAGAATGCGCTGGCCGTCGAGGTAGGCGTCGACCGGCGGCACGACCGTTCCGGTATAAAACCTGGCGGCAATCACAAATCCCCCGGCCAGCACCGCGACCAGCACGGTGATGATGATGTTACGAATCAAATTGGATGCCATGTCGGACTTCTTTCATGCCGCGTCGTAGCCGCACGCGCGGATCGCCCGGCGGATGCCATCGGGACCGATCGCCTCAGGCCGGTAGGCGACGTTCACGCGCTTTTGCGCCGCATCGCCGCCCACTGCCTCGATGCCTTCGAGCCCGAGCAGCCCCTTGCGGATGGTCTCTACGCAATGCTCGCAATGCATGTTGCCTACGGCGACATCGAGCGCGGCGCGTTCCCGCACGCGCCGGCGCGTCACCAGCCGCCCGGCGAAGGAGTTGCTGAGCACGGCGGTGACGCTCGCTGCCATCGCGATCATCGCCCACACCGGGTGCACCAGGCCGGTCGTCGCGAGCGGCACGCCGATGCCGTTGAAGGAAAACGCGAGCGCGAGGTTCTGCACCGTCTTGCGATAGGACGCGCGGCCGATGTCCATGGCGTCTGCGACCGCGGTAAGGCGCTCGCCGACCAGCACCACGTCGGCGGACTCGATGGCGATGTCGGTTCCGGCGCCGATCGCGATGCCGACGTCGGCCTGCATCAAGGCGGGCGCGTCGTTGATGCCGTCTCCCACCATAGCTACCCGGGCCCCACCGCGCTGCAGGGCACGGATCCTCTCGGCCTTCTGCGCCGGCAGCACTTCGGCGTAATACTCGTCGATGCCGACGGCTCGCGCGACCGCCGC
>JBBDXL010000143.1:0-7435 GCA_040902335.1 Burkholderiales bacterium | reverse complement strand
GGACTGCCGACGCTGACTTCGCGTCCGTCGACGCGCGCCGTGACGCCTTTGCCCGGGGTCGCCTGAAACGCTTCCGCCCGTCCAATCTGCGCATGCGCTGGCTTCGCCGCCGCGCCGATCGCGCGCGCCAAGGGATGCTCCGAAGCGTCCTCCACCGCCGCGGCGAGCCCCAGCGCGTCGCCCCGCTCCCACCCGTTCAGCGCGAGCACTTGCACGACCGCCGGCTTGCCCGCGGTCAGGGTGCCGGTCTTGTCGAAGACCACCTTGCGCACGTCCTTCAACACCTGGAACGCCTCGCCGGCGCGCATCAAGATGCCGCGCTCGGCGGCCATGCCGCCGCCGCGGATCATCGCGAGCGGCGTCGCCATGCCAAGGGCGCACGGATAGCCCATCACCAGCACGGCGAGCGAAGCGAAAACGGCTCGCGTACCCATCGGTTCGCCCAGAAGCCACCACGCCCCGAGCGTCCACGCGAGGAACGCCGCCGCCGCGAAGCCGAGCACCACCGGTACGAACACCTGCAGAACCCGGTCGACCAGCACCAGCACGCCCGGCTTGAGGGCGCGCGCCTCCTCCACCTGCCTCGCCACCTTGCTGAGAAAGCTGTCCTCGCCGACGCGCACGACGCGAATGAGCAGCGTCCCGAGCTGATTCACCGAGCCGCCGATCACCTCGTCGCCCGGCGATTTTTCGACCGGCATCGGCTCGCCGGTGACGAGGCTCTCATCCACCCCGGAAGCGCCCTCGGCGACCACGCCGTCGACCGGGATCGATTCGCCCGGCCGCACGCGCACCAGCTCGCCCGGCCGCACCTCGCCAAGCGGGACCCGCGTTTCCTCGCCGTCGCGCAGCACCCGAGCCGTCGGCGGCACCAGCGCGAGGAGCTTGCGCACTGACTGCGAAGCGCGCGCGCTCACGAAGGCTGAAACATAGGCCGACAGCAGGTGATACGTGGTGACGAATACGGCTACACCGAAGAAATCGGGCACCGGGAAGGCGGGATCGACATAACCCAGGAAACCGCCGGCGAGCCCGGCAATCGCGCCGCATTCGAGCAGCACGTGCTGGTTGAGTATCCCGCGGCGCAGGCTCGCCCAGGCCATCTCGAGGATCTGCCAGCCCGGCCCGAACATCGTCGCCAGCGCGAGCAGCGGCATCAGCCAGTAAAGCGATGCCATGCCGCGTGGCGGAAGCAGCTCGAGCCACATGAGGGACATCGCGGACAGCGACACCAGCGCGAGCGCGGCAGCGTAGAGCAGATCGTCGCGCTTGCGCCGCAGCTCGGTCCTTTCTTCCTCGTACGCGCGCAGCCGGTCGAGGCTGCGCACCGTGTAGCCGAGCTCGTTCAGCGTCTGCTCGAACTTCTGCGGCGCGACGCGGCCCGGATCGAACTCGATCAGCGTTTCCTCGTGCGCCAGGTTGACGTGCACGCTCTTCACGCCCGGCATGCGCCCGATCGCCTTGCCGATGCTCGCGACGCAGAATCCGCACGCCATGCCGCCGATGCGGTATTGGACCTTGGCGAGGGCGGCCTGCGTCACGTGCGCCTCATACGCGTTGCCCGCGTCGCCGCCGCATGCGATCGCGCACCAGCACCGCCGCGATCGGCAGCCCCGTGATCAGGCCGAGCGCCAGGGCCGTGTAGAGGAACCGGCCCGTTTCGCCGCTCGCCATTTCGAAGCCCAGATGCGCCAGCACGAAGCTCGCGGGCACGATTCCGGCAAGCGTGGCGAGCGCAAAGCGCCAGAGCGACAGCACCGTGAGGCCGGCCGCGTAGCTGATGAGATCGAACGAAATGAACGGCAGCAGGCGGCTGGCGAAGACGATTCCCATCAGCGCGTTTTGCGAGCCGCTCAGTCCCGGCAGGCGCTTGCCGAGCCAGCGGCTCAGCGCGGCGCCGCCCAGCATCCGGGCCAGGCCAAACGCCGCGAGCGCGCCCGCCTCGGCGCCCAGCAGGACGTAGAGCGTGCCCCAGCCATGCCCGTACGCGGCGCCCGCGGCCATGGCGATGGGCGCGCTCGGGATCGGACTGACGAGGATCGCGAGCGTCATCAGCACGACGACCGCAAGCGGCCCCCAAGCGCCCAGGTTCTCGATCCACTCGCGCAATCGTCGCTCGTCGACGATCGTGCCGAGCACGCCGGTGTCGCGCAGCACCCAGTAGGCCGCGACGAGCGCCAGCACCGCAAGCACCCCGGCGCCGAGCTTCAGCCACGCGGCCGGCAGCATGGGCTCGGCCCGTGTCACGCGAGCGGCACCTCGACGAAAAGCCCGAAATAGATCGACCAGGCGCCGAGCAGGATCAGCACCGCGCCCGACCACTTCGGGAAGCTCCCCGCCCAGTGCGCGATCACGTCGAGCGCGCGCCGCGCCCGCGCGAAGAACACCGCGGCGACGAGCGGCGCCGAAAGCGCGAAGCCGAACACGCCGAGCGACACGAACCCCGCGCCGAGCGTGGCGCCCGAAGCACCGGTCGCCGCCGCCGCGCCGAGCAGCGCCGCGAGCAGCGGCGCCGCGCAGGCGGGGATGTTGAGGCCGAAGAGAACGCCCATGCCCGCCGAGCCGCGCGCTCCCGCGAGCTTCGCGATCCCCGGGCCGATCGTGAGCATCAGGCTGCGCGCATACCCGGCGAGCAGGAGCGCACCGATCAGCGCGTAGAGCACGCCGAGCGCCACCCAGGCCGACTTCTGGAACGATACGAACGCCGCGCCGACCGCCACCGCCGCGACGCCGAGCGCGCCGATGAACCCCGCGCGGGTAACGGCGAAGAGCGCGGTCTGCCTGACTTTCTCGGCGGCGGGCCTGTCCTCGAGGTACTTGACGAACAGCAGGCTCGAGCCGATCGAGCAGGGTTCCACGAACCCCACCAGCCCGAGCAGCCCCGGCAGAACGAACAGCTGGAAAAGGCCGAGCTCGCTCATCGCGCCAGACGTCCATCCCGAAGGTGAAATACCGCAGCGGCCATGCGCGCAAGCGCCTCGGCGTGCGTCGCGACGATCACCGTGCGTTCGCGCGCGACCTCGGCGAGCAGCTCGACGATGGACTCGCCCGTCTTCGAGTCGAGGTTTCCCGTCGGTTCGTCGGCAAGGACCAGGGGCGGGTCGTTGGCGAGCGCCCGCGCGATCGCGACGCGCTGCTGCTCGCCGCCGGAGAGCTCGGCCGGACGGTGGGATGCGCGAGGCGCGAGCCCCACCCGCTCGAGCAAGGCCTGCGCGCGGCTGCGGCGCGCCCCGGGGGTCACGCCGTTGAACTCCATCGGCAGCATGACGTTCTCGAGCGCGGACAGGTTCGGAATGAGATTGAAAGCCTGGAACACGAATCCCACGGTCCTGCGCCTGAATGCAGTGAGCTCCGCATCGGTCATCGAGGCGAGGCTGCGGCCAGCCACGGCCACTTCGCCGCTCGTCGCCCGGTCCATGGCGCCGATGAGGTGGAGCAGCGACGACTTGCCGCTGCCGCTCGGCCCGACAACGGCGATCAAGGCCGGGGATTCGGCCGCAAGGGAGACGCCGTCAAGCGCGCGCACCTCGTGGGCGCCCTTACGGTAGATCTTGGTCGCCGCGACGGTGCGCACGACGGGCTTATTCATGGCGCAGCGCCTCCACCGGCGAAAGCCTGATCGCCTGGCGCACGCCCCAGGCGCTGCCGATGACCGCGGCGACGACCGCGGCGAGCGCCGCCCAGGCGATCAGCTGTGCCCCGGACGCACCGCTCAGGACAAGCGCGTCAGCCAAGGAATCCCTGTACTGCGGCGCAAGGAACGGACGCACGGCGACGGCGAAGAACGGTTTGGCGAAGAGGTTGCCGAGCAGCGCAAACAGCGCGGCGCCAACCGCGGCACCGAGCGCGGCGAGGGCAAGCGCTTCGGCGACGACGCTCGCCGCGATTCCGCCTCCGGAAGCGCCCAGCGCCTTGAGGGTACCCAGCTCGCGCGTGCGGTCGCGCACATTGACGAGGGTGACGAAGAACACCACCAACGCCATGAGGAGCGCCGCGATCGCCGCGCCGCCCGCCGCGAGCCGTCGCACGGTGCGCGTGGCGGTCGCCTCGAACTCCGCGGCTGCCGTCGGCCCGATGATGTCCGCCGCGTCACTCAATTCGCGGCGCAGCGCAGCCTCGACCTGGCGCACGTTGTCGACCGAGTCGGCCTGCACGTAGAGCCACGAAATGCCCTCGGGCACGCCGTACACCTCGCGGAACGTGTCGAGCGGCATGAATAGCTGCATATCGCCGAACACGTAGCCGCTCGCGTAGATGCCGACGATCCTGAGCGTCACCGGCGGCCGCTTGAGAGCGAAAATGACGGGATGCGTGCGGGTGAGGTCGAGCGTCAGCGTCGCCTCGCCGAGATGGTCCGCGGTAATGCCCGCCCAGCGCGCGACTCCTCGTCCGATCACCGCGATGCGCCGGCCGCGATCCGCCTCGATCAGGTCCCGGCCCGCGATGAGGCGCGGGTTGCCGGCCTCGCCGTGCGACTCGAGCCGTTTGGTCTCGCCCGGATTGACGCCGACGATCATGGCGAAGTTGTGCCCCTCGGTCGGCGTCATGGCGAGCAGGTAATGCTCCACGCGGGAGACATGCGCGGCCCGCTGCGCGATGCCGAGCGCGCGCTGTGGCAGGAGGTCTTTGTTGCCCTCCATGTTGACGTGGCCCATGGAGCCGCGCGCGCGCAGCTGCAGCGTGTTGTCCACCGTGCGCTTGAGGATCGCGGTCTGGCGCTCCACCGCATCCGCCACCGCCTGCAGCACGAGCAGCAGGAACACCGGAGCGGCGATGAGAGCCGCGGTGGTGGCGAGCCAGGACTTGCTGCGCCAGGCGTTGCGCAGGCCGAGGCGGATCATCGCACTCCCTTCATGCGCAGCGCCTCCACGGGCGAGAGCCGCAGGGCGCGCGCTACCGGATAGAGCGAGCCGAGCGCTGCAAAGGCGAGCGCTGCACCGACGATGGCGAGAGCCGTCGAGGCGTCGAGCCGCAGCGGCAAGCCGAGCGCGTCGCCGAGGAACGCGGCGAGCGGTGCTGCAAGGAACAGCGCGCCCGCGCCGCCCAGCGCGCACAGGCCGACGCTCTCAGCGATGAACTGCAGCACGATCTCGGCATTGCCCGCGCCGAGCGCCTTGAGCGTGCCGATCTCGGCGGCGCGCTCGCGCACGTTGAGCACCATGATAAAGACGACGAGTGCCGCGCCGACCGCCGCCAGGAGCGCCGCGCCGACCGTCGTAGCGAGGGACATGCCGGCAAGCGTGGTGCGCGCGGTAGATACCGCTTCGGGCGCAGTCACGACGTCAGCTTCCTCGATCGCCTTAAGCTCCGCCACCACGCGCTCGACGTTCGCGATCGAATCCACCGTGACGAAGATCTTGGAGAGCTTGTCGCCGGGCTGAAACGTGGCACGAAATGCCTCGATGGGAATGAAGACGTGGTTGTCGCCGAAATCGTTGCCGGTGCTGTAGAGGCCGACGACGCGGTAGGCGCGGCCGTTCAGCGTCAGCGAGCTGCCGGCGATCTTCGCGGCGTCGGCGATGCCGAGTCGCTGCTCGGCGAAGAGCCTGCCCACGATTGCCGTCTCGGTATCACCGGCTGCAAAGGCGCGCCCGGCAATGATTCGCGCGTTCTCATAATCCACCTCGCCGATCGCGCGCAGCGCCGCCCCCGGGTGCAGCCCGATCACCATCGCATAGGCATTCTTGCGCGTCGCGTCGATGAGAGGCTTGTAGACATACTCGTCGACGCGCGCCAGATGACGGGCGCTCGGGATGGCGCGCACCTTTTCGAGGGTGCGCAGGGTGAAGGCTTCCTCGCCGATGGGCTTGTCGCCGCCGAAGCCGCCGGTGCCGAAAGCGCCCGCCTCGCGCAGCTCGATGAGCGTGCGTACGCGCCCTTCCAGGCCGCCCACCTCCTCCCGCGCCTTCAACGTCGCCTGAAGCAGCAGCGCGAGCAGGCTCAGAACGAGCGCATAAAGCCCGACGAAGACCACCGTCCGAGCCCTGCTGCGCCACAAGTTGCGCGCGCCCCGTGTTACCGCGCCCGCCAGCATGGGGATACCCTAAACCTTAGAGCCCACTCCAAGGTCAAGCCCGTCGCAGCAGGCTTTGTCGAACGAACCGCGAAAGGAGAAAAGGTTCCACCGGGAGTGATGGCTGTGAGCCGCCGACCATCTCGGCAACGAGAAGCCCGGTGAGCGGCGAGAACCAGGAGGTGGAAAAGGCCGATCTCGTTCACCGCGACTGTGCCACGACCTTGTAGCCCGCGCGCTCGATCGCTGAAACGATCTGTCGATCGTCGACGACGGCCGGGTCGAAGCGCACCTGCGCTGCGTGCGCCTCGAACGATACCGCGGCGTGCTCGACGCCCCGCTCCGCGCCAAGCAGCGCCTCGATCGTCTGCGCGCAGCCTTCGCAGTGCATGCCGTCGATTCTGAAATTTGCATCCTTCATGGTGCCTCGCTTTCCGGCACGCCGCCTGCCACGCGCCAGTGGGTTGAGTGTGGATGATTCCGATACGCGCATCGCCCCGAGGATCGAGCAGGCGCCGAGCGCGCCGCTGCCGGGGCAGGCGGCCATCAGCCTGACCAGCGCGCTGCGGATCTCGGCGAGCTGGCCGATGCGCCCGTCCACTTCCTCGATCTTGGCGAGGGCGCGCAGCCGCACGTCGCTGCAATCGGCCTCCGGATTCGCTTCGAGCGACAGCAACTCCTCGATCTGGCGCAAGGTGAAGCCGAGGTGCTGCGCCTGCCGGATGAAACGCACGCGCTGCACCGTCTCCGGCGCGTAGCGCCGGATGCCGGTGCCCGAGGGCTTGGGCGGGCGCGCAATCAACCCGCGGCGCTGGTAGAAGCGGATCGTTTCCACGCCGACGCCCGCCGCACGCGCCGCCAGCCCGATCGTCAAGGTGCTCATAGGGTCAAGCTCCGGTTCACGTTAACCTACGTACCATGATACGGAGTCAATCCCCTGCGCAGCCTGGGAATCCCCGGTACGGCTGGCCCTTGACCCGGGACTATGGTACGGCAACGCGCACCAGGCGAAAGCCGACCAGAATGTGCTTCAGCCCGACCGGGCGCGCATGCCGCGCGGCGGGCCGGCACACGCCGCAGCCCTTGTCGTCCCAAGAGCCGCCCTTGACGAGCGCGCGGCCGGGCGCTGCGAGCGTCGCCGTCCACTCGTACACCTGGCCCGCCGCGTCCAGCACGCCGAAGGGGCTTGCGCCGCCCGAGTAGACGCCCGCTGGGGCGGTATCGAACGGCCCGGCGTCGTGACTGTTCAGACGGGAGGGATCGAACTCCGCACCCCACGGGAAAGCGCGCCCATCGGTGCCGCGCGCCGCCTTTTCCCATTCGAGCTCGGTCGGCAGGCGCCAGCGCATGCCGGTCTTGCGCGATAGCCACTCGGCGTACGCCACGGCATCGGCGAGGCTGACGAGCACCACCGGATGATCC
>JBBDXL010000142.1:0-19348 GCA_040902335.1 Burkholderiales bacterium | reverse complement strand
CCCATGCGCTTCGCGGTTTCGTCGAAGTGCTGGCGACGGATCTCCTTGACCAGGTAGTGCTTGTTCTTTCCGCGCACTGCCATGGCCAGCCTCACGGCATGTGGCGATATCTTGTCCGGTCCTTCCCCCATGATGGGGAAGAAGGACAAGACGTCATAGAGCGGCGTCAGGTGAAAGCGGCCTTGCCGTAGCAAGCGAATGCTGAAGTTCTTGGCATGGCCGTCCGCCGCGGCCAGCATCCAGAACAGGATCTGCGCCTTGAGCAGTGTTCTCAGGTCGGCATCCCGATCGAGCGAGTTGCGCAGGATGCGGGCCAGCTCGTCGATCCCCGGACCGCCGTCGCGCTCGTACTTCTTCGAGGCCGGGGTGACGGTTGCTTGGCACATGTCTTCCTGGACCAGGCGCAGCCAGTAATCGCCGCTCGAATGCAGTTGCCGATCGAAGCGCTCCACGACCAGCACCTTCTGGGAGCCGAACCGGGATATCTCGCAATCCGCCATGGGCATCCCGTAGGCGGCCATGATCTTCGCGCAGAGCCACTCGTTCTCGACCGAAGCCGTCATGTCGAGCTGGATGCCGCCGACCAGGCCGAGCGGGAGCTTGAGGATATGCGTGGTGGGTGTTGCACCCAGCGGCCGGCACCACCTGCCCTCGTGAAACAGCAGGGCAGTTTTCACCTGGGCGCCGGCGATCGAGATGCGGAGGTCTTCGTCCGGCAGGGTACGTAGCAGGGCCTCGATCTCTTGCTCGGAGAGAGGCCGGGCATCAATGCGGGTGACGTTAGCTGGCGTCTCGTCCGCCGGCAGAAGTTGTACGGCACCGACGCAGTCGCGACCGATGGCGGCCAGCAGGTCGAAGGCGTTTTGCGAGTCCGTCCGGAAGCGCTGCTGGATTCGTCTCCTGATCGGGTCGCTGTCGGGCAGGAGGTTGTCGAAGTAGTTCTCGACGGCCCTGCCCTTGAGGGGTTCGTTGTCCAGCGTGAAGGGCAGGGACAGCGAGAAGGGGTGCCCGTCTTCGGCGTCGACCCAACCGGGGTCGTACGCCAGCTCTGCGCCGCCGCGGGTCGGCAGGCGCCATTCGCCCGCGCGCTTTCCGTTCACCCAGATCGCCAGCGCTCTGGAGCGGAGTTTCCTTTCCATGGCTACCACCCCCACACTTCGCTTGCTCTATCGCCATCACCGATACTCAGCAAGTATCGCTGAGGCCGATACTCGCTCCCCACTAACGAATCTGGCGATGCGCATTCGGCGCCTCCCGGACGGCTATTCGGCCATTGCTCTCAGCTGCGGCCACCGTTTGCTGTGAAATTCCCTCGGCAAGACGCCTTCCTTGAAGGCGCTCTTCGGAATCGCGTCAAGGCAGCGCAGTCCAAACTCCTTTGCAGCGAATCGTGCCGGTGTGGTCGCCGCAAATTTGCCGAGCACTTCGACCACGTCTAGCAGGTCCCGCTGGTTCATTCCTGAGTGTTCGATATACGCTGCCACCACTTGGATGGCCAGGCGTGCCTGTTCGAGTCCCTCGCGGGTTCGTTTGTTTTCCAGTAGATACAGATTCGAGATCTTCGACTTAAGGAGCAGAACCGGGTGAATGACGCGAAGTGACTCTCCTTCGTATTCGACTACTACAGCCGATCTCTCGAGATCTTTGGAATTCACCCCGACGATGCCGGCCAGGTAGTCAATCAACACAGGCTCTGGGCGCCCTTCCAGCTCGACTCGGAGCAGCGCGCTGTTGGGGGTGGCATCGTCGAAAGTCGCGATCTTGAGCGTGTGAGGGATCTTTAGGCGCGCGGAGATTCGTCTTGCTTCAGCTTTCGTGCCCAGGTAGTCGACATCCTCAGTAAGGACGGGCAACCGAGGTTCAATCTCATACTGTTTGCACCACAGTGCAATCGCCTGTCCGCCTATGAGGACGGTGTTCTCCGAACTTGTTTGCGCGATGAGCCTGGCCGCGTCTTCGGGCTTTAGACTCACTTCGGCAGCTTCCCCCAGCTCAAGATTCGGACTTTGGATCCATCTACGAACGCCGCCTTCTCGAAGTCTTGAGGAACGAGATCCCGTTCGGCTTCTGAAAGTGAACTAGAGAGGGCCATAGGGGGCGCCTGGCCTTTCCTGAATACGGCCAGCTCCATGCCAAGGGCGTCAAGCAGGCGCGCCAGGTCCTCGAGGCCGACGTCTTCCCCTTTGCTCTCGAGTCGATTGACCTTCTCTCGGCGCAAGCCGGCCCGGGCGGCGAGTGCTTGCTGCGACATACCGAGCCGTCGCCTCTCTGACGCCAGGATAGGATAAATGTGCTGTTTCATGCACATAGTGTGCTTATATCAGCACTAAATGTCAACATCAGACCGCTGTAGCTCAACGGACAGAGCACCTGCTAGATCACGTCAAGCGATGCGCGTTCGGCGCCTCCCGTATCGGCCGCACCGGCCTCACCTCGACACTCCCAATCCCCGCCGGCGGAATCCGCGAAGCGATCTGGATCGCCTCATCCAGATCCTTAGCCTCGACCATATAGAACCCCGCCAGGCACTCTTTGGTCTCGGCGAAGGGGCCATCCGTAACAGCAACTTTCCCCGCACGAACCCGCACGGTGGTCGCGGTAGCGACCGGCTGCAAGGCCTCGGACGCAACACAATGCCCGCTGTCGCGGACGGATTTGTCGAAGGCGAGGCAGGACAGGTCATCGACCTGCCGCATTTTTTCCTCCTCGCCGTAGACCAGCAGCAGGTATTTCATGAAGCAAGCTCCTTCTGCCCGGCGATGACCATCCACGACACGCCGAATTTGTCCTGCACCATGCCGAAGGCCTTAGCGAAGAAGGTCTCGCCCAAGGGCATGTGCACATGCCCGCCGGTGGACAAGGCATCGAAGCGCTTGCGCGCATCGGCCGGATTGCGCGCGGGGTAGGAGAGGGAAAAGCCCATGAAGTGGGGCTTGCCGCTGCACATGCCGTCGGAAGCCATGACAACCGAGTCGCCCACCTTGAAGCAGGCATGCATGACCTTGTCCGCCGGCGGCACGGGCCCGTCAGGGCACTGGCCCGCGGGACCATCCTTGTAATGCAGTACCGCCTCTACCTCGGCGCCGAGCGCCTTGGAATAGAACTCGAGCGCCTCCTCGGTGCGACCCTCGAAGAACAGATAGGGGGTCATGGCGCTCAGCTCTTCTGCAGGCCGAGCTCGCGCGCCTTCTGCACGGCGGGGCCGTCGCCGAAGTCCTCGAGCGGGATGAACGGCCGCACTTCGATCTCGCACTCGCCGCCGTCGAGCGACGGATTGGGAAAGCGCTTGGTCCAGGCCAGAGCCTCCTCGCGCGACTTGACGTCGATGATGGTGTAGCCGGCCACCAGCTCCTTGGTCTCGGTGAACGGCCCGTCGACCACGGCGCGCTTGCCGTCCTTCGAGTACTTGACGCGCCAGCCGTCGGCGCTCTTCTTCAGGCCCGCGCCGTCCACCAGGATGCCGGCCTTGGCCATCTCCTCGTGGAAGCCGACCATCTCCGCGAGCAGGCCGTCGTCGGTGGGCATCACGCCCGCCTCGGAATCCTTCGTCGCCTTCACCAGGATCATGAATTTCATGATTTTTCTCCTAAGGGTGTTTGAATCCTGCACCCACTAGTCGAACGTGCATCGCCGCTTTCGACACCGCGTGCTCCGCGACCCGGTAGCCGAGCGCGGGCAGGTCGAGCCCCGAGAGCAGGTGCTCGCCCGAGCCGAGCAGGACCGGCGAGATCGCGAGGTGCATCTCGTCCACGAACCCCGCCTGCAGGTACTGGCGCACGGTAGAAACGCCCCCGCCGATGCGCACGTCTTTCGCACCGGCGGCATCCTTCGCCTGCATCAGCGCCTCGTCGATCCCGCCGGTCACGAAATGAAAGACAGTTCCGCCTTCCATCTCGATGGATTTGCGCGGATGGTGCGTGAGCACGAACACCGGCACGTGGTACGGCGGATTGTCGCCCCACCAGCCCTTCCACGACTCGTCCGCCCACGCGCCGCGGCTCGGGGCGAACATGTTGCGCCCGAGGATCCACGCGCCGAGGTTCTCTATCCCGCGCCGGGCGAAGTCGTCGTCCACCCCGGTCGTGCCCTCGTCCTTGCCGAACAACATCTTCTGCAAGGTCCGCGTGGGAAAGAACCACTGGTGCAGACCCTCGCCGCCGACGCCCAGGGGATTCTCAAGACTCTGCCGCGGGCCGGCGCCGTAGCCGTCGAGAGACACGGCGAAGCAGTTGACGCGTACGTTGCTCATGAGAGCCTCCTTTCAACCAACTGGTCGATCCGGCGCTGCAGAAATCGACGCTCCGGCTCCTGCCGCGACAGCGCAAGCGCCTTCTCGTAGGAGGCGATCGCCTCTACCTTCCGCCCCAGCCGCCGGCAGAGGTCGGCGTGCGCCGCGTGCGCGAGGTGGTACCCGTCCAGTTCCTTGAGGAGCGCGGCGACGGCGGGCAGCGCGGCTTGCGGCCCGTCGCGCATGGAAACGGCCACCGCTCGGTTGAGCGCCACCACGGGCGAAGGATCGAGCCGCGAAAGCACGTCGTACAACCCGATGATCTCGCTCCAGTCGGTCCCGGTCGCGCTCGGCGCCTCGGCGTGCACGGCGGCGATCGCCGCCTGCAGGCAGTACGGCCCGAACATGCGCGTCTTCAGCGCTTGTGTAGTGAGCGCGACGCCTTCGGCGATCAACTCCCGGTTCCACAGCCCGCGGTCCTGATCCTCCAGCAGCACGAGCTCCCCATCGGTCCGCGAGCGCGCGGCGCGGCGCGACTCCTGGATCAGCATCAGTGCGAGGAGCCCCATCGCCTCCGGCTCGGGCAGCAGCTCCACGAGCAGCCGCCCGACCCGAATGGCCTCCTGCGAGAGCTCGGCGCGCGTCACCGACGTGCCGGAAGAGGCGGAGTAGCCCTCGTTGAACACAAGGTACACGACGCGCAGCACCGCATCGAGCCGCTCGGCGAGCTCCGCCTTCCCGGGCACCTCGTAGGGAATCTTCGCGTCGCGGATCTTCGATTTCGCGCGCACGATGCGCTGCGCGATGGCCGGCGCGTTCGCGAGGAACGCGCGTGCGATCTCCTCGGTCGCGAGCCCGCACACCTCGCGCAGCGTGAGCGCCACCTGCGCCTCGGGCGCGAGCGCCGGGTGGCAGCAGGTGAAGATGAGCCGCAGCCGGTCGTCCTCGATGCCTTCCTTCTCGCCTTGCGGCTCGGCGGCGAAGGCTTCGAGCTGCTCCTGCTCGACGTAGGAGAACCGCTCCTGCCGCCGGATGGCGTCGATCGCCTTGAACCGCCCTGCAGAAACCAGCCACGCCCGCGGATTGGCGGGCACGCCCTCGCGCGGCCACTGCTCGAGCGCGGCGCGGAAGGCTTCCGACGTAGCCTCCTCGGCGAGGTCGAAGTCCCCAAGCAGGCGCACCAGCGTCGCGAACACGCGGCGCGACTCGGTGCGGTACAGGGCCTCGAAGTCCGGCGTCACTCCCGCCGGAGTCTACAGCGCGGCCTCGAACGCCTTCACTTCGCGCTCGTGCGTGCCCCAGAATCCGCGCGGCTTCGCACTAGCCACGACCGAGCGACACGAGATGCCGGACCTGGCACGTCACGGTGCTGGACCCCGCCAGGCGCTCGGACTTGGGGACGAGATCCAGAGCCCGCGATTTGTCGACGCGGCCGGACGAGACGGGCACCGCGAACACTGCGCCGTCCTCGTTGACGTATGCGGCCACCTCGAGCGTGACATTCCCGTTCTGCTGCGGCGCGACCGTTCCCTCGACGTACCCGTTCTCGATGAGGATGGAGTAGAAGGCGGCACCGCAGAATGAGACGGGAGCGGAGCCGGTCCATCTGCCTTCCAGCTCCGGATGAACACGCGCCCTTTCCCGGAAGAGCGCCTTCGCCGGCCCTTCGTCCGTCGGCACCTCACTTGCCGCCCCGTCGGCGGCGCGTTGCCGCGCCGCGGCAGCCTCCGCGGAAAGCTCGGTCATGCGCTGGCGAGCCCCTCCCGCGAACGCCCCCTGCGGATAGCGATCGAGATACGTCTGCACCTGCGCGGCGTCCTTCGCGCGCACGTCGTCCCAGAGGCGCTTCTCCACGGAATACGGATGCTGCGGCAGGTAGGTCTCGAAGATGCTCTGCGCCAGAACGTCGAGGATCTTCTGTACCGCGACCGTGTAGTCGTACCGCTGCCAGAACTCCATGTCGATGACGTGCTCCGTGGGCGCCCAAGACACGCCGGCCGCGGGATGCGCCTGCGCCTCCGCCACCACGGCCACGTGCAACTCCTCGTGGGCGTCCACCCGCACGGTGGCGGACTTCATGGTGACCACGAGGCGCGGAAATTCGGACGCTGTGTCGACCGGCGTCGTGCCGGACTGGACAAGGCGCAACGTGCGCTCACCCAGCGCCACCCCGGTCAGGCTCCCCGAGAAAAGGGCGGACAGGCGCTGGCCGTTCGCTTCCGAGATCGGGATGTACGGGGCGCCCTTACCGGCCTGGATCCTTGCGGCGCTGTAGCTTACCGTGGCGCCCACCGGGACGGCCAGGGCCAGGACCAGCGGACAAAACGGCCCGGAAATCATAAGGCATTGGAGCAGAACTCCGGCGGCTCCGGCGGCATCCCCGCCCTCGCCGCTGCCCTCGGGGCGCCGCTTTTCCATGCGCCGGGCGATTTCCTCGGCGCGCCGCTTCGCGAACGCCGCCCTTTCCTTCGGATCGCTCCAGAATCCGTCCAGACTGATGGGCAGCTCGTTGGCGACGATGCGCGACACCCGCGGCAGGCCTTCTGCCGGCACCTCGCCCCGGGTGTCCGCGCTGGTGGGATTGGGCGGCAGCCCCGTCGCACATCCTGAAAGCGCGACGGCCGCCGCGAGAGATAGCGAGAGCAGGGGCTTGAGTGGCTGTGACATATGGGGCCGGCAATGCCGGGCGCGGCGCGAGTGTGCGAGCCTTCCGGCATCGGGTCAATCCCTTGAACGCGCGAGGAGGCGGGCGCGTCTACAGCGCCGCTTCGAACGCCTTCATCTCGCGCTCGTGCGTGCTCCAGAACCCGCGCGGCTTCGCGCCCTGCAGCAGGTCTTCGAGGATGCCCACGTGCGTGGCCCAGCCGCCGCCCACGCCCTTGAGTGGGGCTATGATGCGTCCCATGAGCCGCCTCATCGACAAGCTGAAGCAGGCCGAGCACGGCGCGGCCAGGCCGCAGACCGACGAGCTGCGCGAGCGCATCGCCATCGAGCGCGGCGCCGAGCAGACCCAGCAGGCGCGCATCGCCGAGGAAAAGCGCGGCCTCGATCTCGCGCGCGAGCGCCAGCAGGCGGAAGCCGAGCTGCGGCGCATCGCGCACGCCCGCGCCGAGGCGGAGACCAAGGCGGCGCGGCTGATCGCCGACCGCGAGCGCGCCGAGGCGCACGCTCTTCAGGAAGCGCGGGCGCGAGAGCAGGCCGAGCGGCGCGCCACCGAGCTCGCCGAGGCGCGGCGCCGCCAGGAAGAGGCCGCCGCCCAGCACGCGCGCGGGCGCGCCGAAGCCGAGGCTGCCGCCGCGCAGCTGATGCGCGAGCGCCTCGCGGCGGAAGAGCAGACGCGGCGCGGCGTCGCCGCGCGCGCGGAGGCGGAGCGCCGCGCGCACGAGGCGGCGCGCGAGCGCGAGGCGACCGAGAAGAAGCTCAAGCGCGAGATCGAGGTGCGCAGCGCCGCGGAAGCGGAAGGCGCGCGCCTGGCCGAGGAGCGCACGGCGATCGAAGCGGCCGCGCTGGAGCAGGCGCAGCGCAACGCGGAGGCCGAGCGCAAGGCCGTGGCGCTCGCCGAGGAGCGCGCGCGGCGCGAGAACGAGGCGGCGCTGGCCGCGGCGGCCCGCGCCGAGGCGAGCGAGGCGGCGCGCGCCGCGGCGGCGGAGCGCGCGGCCGCCGACAAGCGCGCGCTAGGCGCCACGCGCGAGCGCGAGGTGAAGGACACGCAGGCCGCGCGTTCCGCGCAGGCGCGTGCGCAGGCCGAGCTCGAGGCGACGCGGCTCGCCGAGGAGCGGCGCGAGGGCGAGGAGCGCGCGCTCGCGCAGGCGCGCGAGCGCGAGCAGAGCGAGGCGCAAGCCTCGGCGCTCGCCGAGGAGCGCCAGCGCCGCGACCGGGCGGCGGAAGCCGCGGCGCGCGAGCGCGCGCAGGCCGACGCGCAGGCGGCCGAAGCGGCGCAAGCGCGCATCGCCGCCGAGCGCGAAGCCGAGGGCGCGGCGCAGGCGCGCGCGCAGGCCGAGGCCGCGGCGGCGCAGCGCACGCTGGAGCGGGAAGCCGCCGACGCCGGGCTGGCGCAGGCGGCGCGGGAGCGCGAGGCGGCGCAGGCGGAAGCATTGGAAGCGGTCAGCGCGCGGCACGCGGCCGAAGAGGCGGCGCATCGTTCGGCCGCGGAGCGGCTGGCGGCGGAGCAGGCGGCTGCGGCGCAGGCCGAGGCGCATGCCAAAGCCGAGGCCGCGCTGCGCGAACAGGCCGAGGCCCGGCGCCAGACCGATGCCGAGCTGGAGCGCGCGCTGCGGGCGCGCGCAGCTGCGGAGGAGCGGGCTGCACAGGAGGCCCGCGCACGCCACAAGGCGGAGGCGGGTGCGCACGAGAAGGCGGCAGCGCGCGCCAAGGCCGAGGCGCACGCGCTGGAGCGCGCGCGTGCGCGATTGGAGGCCGAGGGCGCGGTCGAGGCGCGCGTCGCCGAAGCGCAGGCGGATACCGTGCAGGCCGAGGCGCACGCGAGCGAGCGAGCGCAGCTCGAGGCCGAGCTTGCCGCCGCGCGCAGCCGGCGCGGCGCGCGGCGGCCGCGCGCGTGGCTGGTGATCGGTGTTGCGCTGGCGGCGGCGTTCGCGCTCGGAACTCAGTACGGGTCGCGGGCGCCGGAGACGGCGGCGGTTGGCGCGGCGCCCAAAGCCGAGCGGGCGTTTTCCTTGCGCCTCGATCGCGACGCGCAGGGCTTCGCCGCGCGCGCGCAGGCGCGGCGCTAGCGCAGCTCGAGCGCCGTCCCTTGCATGTGCCCGCGGTACTTGCGCCCGCCGGCGCGGAGCTCGACCTCCTCGCCCCGCACCCGCCCCTGCACGGCGAAGGTCTTCTCCCCGGTGCGCAGGGCGCCCGAGAGCTTCTGGAACTCCTGCTTCAGCGCCAGCTCTCCCTGCGGCAGGGAGTAGTTCCCCGCGACCCGCGCGGGCACGATCCACAGCAGCGCCGTGCACCAGGACTCGCAGCCCGAATCCTGGTCCAGGGTCGCGGTCTCGTCCGGCTGCCACGCATCCATGGTGAACGTGTTCGACACGATGCGCGTGCCGGGCTTCAGGCCGAGGAGCGCAGGGCGCAGCTTGAGGTTGATCGAAGGCAGCAGGAACATGGTGATCACGGTCGCCGCTGAAAAGTCGGTCTCGAACAGGTCCGCCTTCCTGAACGTGGCGCGGCCGGCGAGGTGCTCCCTTGCCGCGTTCTGCCGGGACAGCTCCACCATGTTCGCGTCGTACTCGATGCCCAGGGCCCGGGCGCCGCGCTTGGCCGCCTCGATGACGGTGCGCCCGTCGCCCGAGCCGAGGTCCATGACGAAGTCCCTCGGCGTCACGCGCGCCATGTCGAGCATCTTCTCCAGCAGGGCCCGCGAGGTCGGCACCCATACGACGTCCTTGCCTCCCTGGCCGACCGAGGGCTCGTAGGCAGGCGTTTGTTGCGGGGCTTGCGCGAAGGCGCCGGTGCACAGGAAGACGGTGAGCGCCGCCAGGCGCAGGAACGGTGCCGCGTGCAAGAGAACGTTCTCCGGATTCAGGAACTACAGGATAGCGCCGAGCAGCCGGGCCTGGAGCGCGCCCACTCGGGACGGCGCGCGGCGAATTCTGCATTCCCCGGCTGCTCGTCGTACGGGCGCTCGAGCACCTGCATCAGGCGCTCCAGCACCGAAGGGTCCCCGGCCGTCATGGCGTCGATCGCCTGCTGCGCGAGGTAGTTGCGCGGCACGTACTTGGGGTTGACCGTGTTCATGCGCCGCGCGCGCTCTTCGGCGGGCCCCGCGGCTCTCGCCAGCCAGGCGCGCAGCCAGGCTTCCAGCCGCGCGACGTGCGCGGCATCGGGCTCGGCGTAGAGCGCGGGCAGCAGGGGCGCGACGAGCGCCTCCTCGCGCACCGCGGCGAGGCCGCGGAAGAACAGGGTGAAGTCCGTCTCCACGCCGTTCAGGACCTGGAACAGCTCGGTCAGCAGCGCTTCGTCGCCTTCCTGATCGAGCGCGGCGAGCCCGAGCTTGTGCGCCAGGGCCCGGGAAAAGCTCTCCTGGTAGGTATTGCCGTAAACCTCCAGCCCGGCCTCCAGGTCTTCCCTGGGAATCAGGGGCAGCAGCGCCTCGGCGAACCGCGCCAGGTTCCACAGCCCGATCCGCGGCTGGTTGCCGTAGCAGTAGCGCCGCGTCCCGGCGTCGGTCGTGTTCGGCGTCCACGTCGGGTCGTAGCCTTCGAGCCAGCCGTACGGCCCGTAGTCGATGGTCAGGCCGAGCACGGACATGTTGTCGGTGTTCATCACGCCGTGCACGAACCCGAGGCGCATCCAGTCGCTCATCAGCCGCGCGGTGCGGCGGCACACCTCGTGGTACCACTCCTTGTAAGACAGGCCCGGGGTGAAGTGGCGGATGACGTAGTCCAGCAACCGCTTCAGCAATTCCTCCTCGCCGTGCGCGGCGTGAATCTCGAAGTTGCCGAAGCGCAGGAAAGACGGCGCGATCCGGCACACCACCGCGCCCGGCTCGGGCTCGGGGTTGCCGTCGTAGAACATGTCGCGGATCACCTGCTCGCCCGTGCCCGCGAGCGAGAGCGCGCGCGTCGTCGGCACGCCGAGGAAATGCAGCGCCTCGCTGCACAGGAATTCGCGCAGCGAAGACCGCAGCACCGCGCGCCCGTCCGCGGTACGCGAGTAAGGCGTGGGGCCGGCGCCCTTCAGCTGCAGCTCCTGACGGGATCCGTCTCGAGCGACCATTTCTCCGAGCGTGATGGCGCGCCCGTCGCCGAGCTGGCGCGCCCACACGCCGAACTGGTGGCCGCCGTAACGGGCGGCGTAGGGCTCCATCCCGGGAAAGACGCGGTTTCCCGCCAGCGCTTCCACGGCGGCCGGCGACGGCCGCGCAAGACCCAGCGCCTCGCCCAGCGCATCCGACCACGCGAGCAGCCGCGGCGCCGCCACCGGTGTCGGCGCGACGCGCGTGTAGCTCGCATTGGGCACCTGGCGGCGCGCGTTCGCCGCGACCGGGTCGGCCGGAAGCTCGCGCACGAAGCTGTTGCCGAACGAGGCGCTCGAAAGGTCTACGAGCGGCAGGGGATTGAGGACTGCGGACATGCAAACATGGTAGCGCAGCAGCTACTTGCCGGCGATGGCCAGCAACAGGGCTTCGGCCTGGGGACGAATCCCGTGCAGCAACCGGGCCGCCGCGGCCGCACCCCGCTTGACGGCGGCCTTTGATTCCGCGGGCACGCGGCGAAAAGTATCGCCGATGCGCCCCGGGGTCTCCTCCTCGATCACCGCCGAGAGCAGCGCGGCCTGTTCGAGGTCCTTGCGAACCTTGTCGCGCCCCGTCCTTCTGGACTGGGAGGAGAACAGCTTGTGGAGGGCGAAGCGCTCCGGGGCGGGCACTCTGACCGGAATCACCTGGTTGGGGCTCAGGACGACGGCATCGATCGGTTCAGCGATCAGGAACTCGAGCAGGGGAATCGCCTGCGCGAAGGCGTTCAGTTCCTTGACCGGGAGGATCTCGCCGACGTTGCGCCCCGGGACCAGGAGATCGACGGCGAGCGCCTCCGCCCCCCGCAGCTTGAAGGAGGCGGAGGGCTTGCGGGAGGGCATGCCGGGGACCGGAACAAATGGCAGACCGGTCTCGCGCAGGAGCTGCTGGAAAGATACGTCATCGGGCAAGGCGATCGCGAGCGTACGTGCCCGGGCGACATCGATGTCCTGCGTGCGGTAGCCGGGCGCAAGCACGCCGAGCTCGTTGAGCAGCACGCCGTAGGCGTGGGACCCCACCAGCGTCAGGCCGGCCTGGATCAGCCCGCGATTGAAGAACACTTCGAGCACCGCCGCCGGCTTTCGGTCCAGGCGTTGATAGCCGAACAGGCGCAACTTCCCCGATCCCGAGGCCAGGGCCTTGGCCAGATCGATCTCCGCGCGCAGGGTCTCGAGCCTTTCCCGGTCGACGGCGGCTTCGGCACCGAGATACTCGTCGACCTTGCGGCCGTCCGCGCGGATGTGCTCGCGCACCCAGTACTGCCGCCCCGACTGGGTTCTGCGCTTCAGCGTTCCGGGCGTGCCGGAAAGCACGCGCGCCTGCGCACGAGCCAGCTGCTTCACTTCCTGATACTTCGCCTGGCCGGCGGCGTCGTGCCGCGCGTAAGGGCGTGCCGTGGGCACTTTACCTCCAGTTTTCGGATTGGAGGGGAGACTGCCAGTTTACCTCCAAAACGCAAACTGGAGGTAAAACGCCGACCAGGCGCGCTGCGCGCTCAAGTAAGATGGCAGCGCCATGCCCGCCCGCCTCCTCGCCGTGCTGCTCGCGCTTATCTGTGCCGCCGCGGCTCAGGCTCAACCCCAGCCGCGCGTCGCCGGCGCCATCGAGCTCACCGACGGCGACGTGCTCCTCGAAGGCAGGGACGGCAAAGCCCGCCTGCCGGTCAACGGCGAAAGCGTCCTCGAGGGCGACACGGTGACCACCTTCGCCAACGGCGAGATCCACCTGCAGATGGCCGACGGCGCCTCGCTCATCGTGCGCGAGAGCTCCAAGATCACCATCGCCGAGTACGTCGCCGACGGCGGGGAGCAGGACCGCAGCCTGATCGAGCTAGCCAAGGGGGCGCTGCGCTCGATCACCGGCTGGATCGGCCAATACAACCGCGCGAACTACAAGATCCGCACGCCGCTCGTCACGATCGGCGTGCGCGGCACGGACCACGAGCCTTCGCACCTGCTCGAGGGCGACCCGCGCGGCGAGGCGGGAAGCTACGACAAGGTGAACGAGGGCAGGACTTTCATGCAGGGCGCGGAGGGCACGATCGAGGTGCCCGCGAACCGCGCGGTGTTCCGCGCGCAGGCGCGCCTGCTGGCGACGGTGCCGGGCTTCTTCAGGCCGGGCAGGTTCGAGCGGCGCTTCGAGCAGCGCGCGCAGGTTGTGCGCCGGGCGATCGTCGAGCGGCGCCAGGCGCGGCGCGAGTTGCTGCGGCGCGACCGCGGGCCGCGCCAGCTGCAGCCCAACCGTTCCCTGAAAGAAAGACCGCGACCCGAACTGCGCCGGCCCGAGCGGCCGCAGCGGCCGCGGCTCGAGGAACGGCGCGAGCGGCGCCGCTCAGCGCGTGACCAGCGCCAGTAGCTGGTCCATCGTCTGGTCGGCCCAGAACTCCGGATCCTTGTCGATCTCCGCCTCACCCTTGGCGACGACTTCCTTGGCCACCTTCCGGCGCTCGCAGTAGCCGCGCCAGAACTGCTTCACCTCTTCGGCTGACATTTTCATATCCGGAATTCTGTCCTGCTACACTGCGGGCTGGCAACCACGAAAGGAGGTGATCCAGTGAGAGACGACCAAGGCAGCACCGGCAGGCTGGACTCCCAAACCGGATCATTTCGCGGTCAAAGGAGCATCGCCAGCTGACCCGCCGGCCATGCCTTAGCAAACGCCCCGCCCGGGCAACCGGCCGGGGCGTTTCATTTCAGGGGCTTACTTCCAGGGCTGGCGCGCGGGCTTGGCCGGCGCGGCGGGCTTGGCGGGCTGCTTGGACTTCTTCTTCTCGCGGTTGCTGCGCTGTACGCCCTTGGGCATCGGGTTCTCCTGGAAGGTGGCGCATTATCCGCCGGATGGACGCCGCATGACGCTGAATCCTCAGGACCTGGAGAAGATCTCCGCCGTCACGCTCGCGCACTACGGCGAGCGCGCCGACGACTACCGGCGCGGCACCCAGGACCACGACGTCAGCCAGAACATCGCCGAGCTGCTGCGCCACATCGAAGGGGCGCCGCCGTTTCGCATACTCGACCTGGGTTGCGGGCCGGGCCGCGACCTGAAGGCTTTCACGGCATTGGGGCATGCGCCGCTCGGCCTGGAGGGGCAGCGCGCGTTCGCCGCCACGGCGCGCGCGGCGAGCGGCTGCGAGGTGCTGGAGCAGGATTTCCTCGCGCTCGACCTGCCGCCGGCAGGCTTCGACGGCATCTTCGCCAACGCTTCGCTGTTTCACGTGCCCACCCAGGAATTGCCGCGCGTGCTGAAAGAGCTGCGCGCCGCCCTCAAGCCGCGCGGCGTGCTGTTCTGCTCGAATCCGCGCGGCCGCAACGAGGAGGGCTGGAGCCGCGGGCGCTACGGCGCGTTCCTCGACTGGGAAACATGGAAAGCGCTCGCCACCGGCGCGGGGTTCGCGGAGCTCAACCACTACTACCGCCCGGCGGGGCTGCCGCGCGAAGAGCAGCCGTGGCTCGCGAGCAGCTGGCGCGCGTGAAGCTCAGGCCTGGTCCAGCCGCAGCACCTGCCAGAGCACGTCCTCGAGCAGCTTCTTGCTGTAGGGCTTGGTGATGTAGCCGTCGGCGCCCAGGGCGAGCCCGCGCTCGACGTCCGCGGGATCGCTCTTGACGGTGAGCATCACCACCGGCAGCAGGGCGTGCGCCGGGTGGCTGCGCAGGCCGGCAAGGATGTCGAAGCCGTCCCCGTCCGGCAGCATGATGTCGAGCAGCAGCACGTCGGGCGGGTCGTGCTTGGCCAGCGCTTCGTGCAGCGCGGCGGTCGAGTCCGCGGTGCGCGCGGCGAAGCCGGCCATGCGCACCCGTAATTGCGCGAGCGCGAGCTGGTCCGGGTCGTCCTCGACGATCAGCACGATGGTTTCCGCGGGCGCTTTCTGCGACGGCTGCCGGTGCAGCAGCCGCTCGGCCGCCAGGTACACGCCCTTGCGCTCGAGCACGCCGCCCGCGGCCAGCGACTCGCGCTCGAGCTGCGCCCGGTCCTCGGCGATCAGCTGCGGCACCTTGAAGTTGCCCGTGAAATCGAGGTCGTGCGCCGCCTTGTCCGGGCGCGACTCGACCAGGCCGAGCTCCTCGAGCTCGGCCAGCCACTCGAGGATTAGCTGGTCGGGATAGCGGCGCAGGTAGCCGCGCACCACGTCACTATGCGTCTCTGTGTCCAGCATGCCGAGGATGCGGCGGAAGGCAGCGGGGACGGTGGCATCCTCCTTTTCCCACGCGCGCCGCCCGGAGGTGGACAGGCGATAGATGCGCCCGGCTTTGGCCATTCAGGACTTGACGAACAGCGTGACGAGAGGATCCGGCCCGCGCTGCGCGCTCCAGTGTCCGTGGACGCCGGCGTCGAACGCGGCGGCGCCCGCGGGCAGCGTGTCGGACGAGTAGAAATGCTCTCCGGGCCGGAACACGCGCGAGGTGCCGTCGCGCAGCCCGATCTCCATCTCGCCTTGCAGGACGAACACCCATTGCGGCGCGCTCGTGCAGTGCCAATCGCTGCGAAAGCCCACCGGGCTGCGCCGCAGCTGATAGCCGGCGCACGGGTACACTGGGGAGAGCAGCGCCTGCGGCGTGCCCTCGGCGAGGAGCACTTCCTCCTCGCGAAAGCGCGCGCGGCCGTCGCGATCGGCGAACAGCACCAGCTTGGCGAATGTGCGCATGGCGACACTTTAGCGGAGAGGCGGGGTGAGAATCTGCGTTTACGGCGCCGGCGCGGTCGGCGGCCATTTTGCGGCGCAACTCGCCGCGCACAAGGCGCGGGCCAAAGGGTTGTACTGAAACGAAAAGGCCCGCTGGCGCGGGCCTTTTCTTTCGTACGGTGGGCCACTGGCGTACGGTGGGCCGCTGGCGTACGGTGGGCCGCTGGCCCACCCTACGGCATTACATCGGCTTGATGTTCGTCGCCTGGTCGCCTTTCGGTCCCGTGGTGACGTCGAAGGAGACCTTCTGGCCGTCCTTCAGGCTCTTGAAGCCCGAGCCCTGAATCGCCGAGAAATGCGCGAACAAGTCCTTGCCGCCGCCGTCCGGGGTGATGAAGCCGAAGCCCTTCGCGTCGTTGAACCACTTGACTGTTCCAGTTGCCATGTCGAAACGCCTTTCAGAAAAATTAACGGGTCACGGGCTTTCGCCCACTGCCGGAACACCAAGTAGAAGACGCGGGAAAGACAAGAGCCTGCGGAACTGCTTGAGGAAACCAGCGGCGCGCATTATACATGAACGCGCCTCGCGTCAAGCGTTGCCGCGAGCCTGCGGGTAGACTTGCCGCAAGTGAGCCAGACCGACACCCGGCCCGTCATTCTCGCGGTGGACGACGCGGAAGACCTGCTCGCCCTGATCGGCAAGGCGCTCGCTTCCGAGTACCAGGTGAAGCTCGCCGCCGACGGCGGCGACGCCCTGACGCTCGCCGCCGCGGCGCCGCAGCCCGACCTGATCCTGCTCGACGTGGAGATGCCGGGGGCCACCGGCTTCGAGATCTGCCAGCTGCTGAAGGAAGACCCGGCCACTACGCATATCCCGGTGATCTTCCTCACCGGCCGCGTCGAACCGGCCGAGCAGCTCGAGGGGCTCGACGCCGGCGCGGTGGATTACCTGACCAAGCCGATCAATGCCAAGCTGCTGATGGCCCGCGTGCGCATCCACCTCGCGCTCTCCAGGCGGCAGGCCGAGCTCGAGCGCCAGGTGCAGGAGCGCACCGCGCAGCTCGAGGACGCGCGCTCGCAGCTCATCCTGCGGCTCGCGCGCGCCATGGAGTTCCACGAAAGCGCCGCCGCCGGCAACCGCGTGGCGCGCGTCAGCCAGTACGCGAAGCTCATCGCGCAGGCCGCCGGCATGAAGCCCGAGGTCGCCGAGCTGATGCAGAAAGCCGCGCCGCTCTACGACATCGGCAAGATGGGCGTGCCTTCGGAGATCCTGCGCAAGCCCGGCAAGCTCTCGGCCCCCGACCTCGAGCGCATGCGGCGCCATCCAGAGCTCGGCGCCGAGATCATCGGCGAGCACCAGGACCCGGTGCTCGCGCTGGCGCGCAAGCTCGCGCTGACGCACCACGAGCGCTGGGACGGCACGGGCTACCCGAAGCAGCTCAAGGGCAACGAGATTCCGTGGCCGGGACGCGTCATGGCGCTGGTCGACGCCTTCGAGTCCATGACCGCCACCCAGTTCTACCGCCAGAAGCCTTACACAATCGACGAGGCGGCGAAGGTCATCAAGGCTGAATTCGGCAAGCAGTTCGATCCCTCGCTCGCCGAGGCCTTCGACAAGGCGCTGCCGGTGATGCGCACGGTGCGCGAGAAGTTCTCCGACGCGCTCGGCGACCTGATCAACCTGGATTTCAGCCCGACGCGCGACGCGGCGCCGACCGCCGCCGCGGCGGAGCCGCCCAAGCTGCCGCCGGCCAAGCCGGACGCGGGCGCCAAGGCCGCGGCCGCTGTGGCCGCGGCCAGGGCGCGGCTGCGCGCGAAGCGCTAGCGCGGCTTGCAGCCCGAACGCTCCTCCACCGCGGCGCTGACGCTGCTCGCGCTCGGCGTCGTCTACGGCGACATCGGCACCAGCCCGCTGTACGCGGTGAAGGAGACCTTCGCCCCCGGGCACGGCATCGCGCTCAACGACGCCAGCATCCTCGGCGGCCTGTCGACGATCTTCTGGATCCTGATGATCGTCGTGTCGCTGAAGTACGTGACGCTGGTGATGCGCGCCGACAACAAGGGCGAGGGTGGCATCATGGCGCTGCTCGCGCTCGCCACCGGTGCGGTGCGCGAGCGGCCGCGGGTGCGCGCCGTGCTGTTCCTCGTCGGCGTATTCGGCGCGGCGCTGTTCTTCGGCGAGGCCGTGCTCACGCCCGCGATCTCGGTGCTCTCGGCGGTGGAAGGCCTCGCCGTCGGCGCCGCGGACTACCAGCCCACCATCGTGCCGATCTCGGCGGGGATCCTCGTCGCCCTGTTCCTTCTGCAGCGCCACGGCACGGCGGTGGTCGGCACGCTGTTCGGCCCGGTGTGCGGGCTGTGGTTCGCGGCGCTGGCCGCCTCGGGCGCGTGGAACATCGCGAAGAACCCCGCGGTGCTCGCGGCGCTCAACCCCGCGCACGCGCTCGGCTTCGTCACCGGCTACGGCTTCGCCTCCTTCGTGGTGCTGGGCTCGGTGCTGCTCGCCATCACCGGCGCCGAGGCGCTGTACGCGGACATGGGCCACTTCGGCAGGAAGGCGGTGCGCATCGCCTGGTTCGGCCTGGTGGCGCCCGCGCTGGTGCTGAACTACTTCGGCCAGGGCGCACTGCTGATGATGGACGCCGGCGCACTGGAGAATCCCTTCTTTCTGGCTTTCCCCTCGTGGGCGCTCTATCCGATGGTGGCGCTCGCCACCGCGGCGACCGTGATCGCCTCGCAGGCGACGATCTCGGGCGCATTTTCCGTCACGCAGCAGGCGATCCAGCTCGGCTTCCTGCCGCGGCTGAACATCCAGCACACTTCCTCGCGCGCCGCGGGCCAGATCTACATCGCGGCGGTGAACTGGCTGCTGCTGGCGGCGGTGCTGGCGACGGTGATCGGCTTCGGCTCCTCGGCGAACCTGGCGCAGGCCTACGGCGTGGCGGTGATGTGCACCATGCTGTCCACCACGTTTCTGACCTTCTTCGTCATCCGCTACGGCTGGCGCTACCCGCTGTGGCTGTGCCTCGCCGCCACGAGCATTTTTTTCGCCATCGATGCGACGCTGCTGGCCTCGGCGCTGCTCAAGATTCCCGAGGGCGGCTGGCTGCCGCTCGCGCTGGGCACGGTCATGTGCGCGGTGATGTTGAGCTGGCGGCGCGGCCGGCGCCTCACGCACGCCAGCCTGCGCCGCTCCTCGGTGCCGCTGGAGCGCCTGATCGAGTCGCTGATGCGCGAGCCGCCGGCGCGGGTGCCCGGCACCGCGGTGTTCCTCTCCGCCACCCCGGACGCTACGCCGAACGCGCTGCTGCACAATCTAAACCACAACAAGGTGCTGCACGAGCGCGTGGTGTTCATCACCATCGAGGTGGGCGACGAGCCGGTGGTGGAGCCCGCGCGGCGCATCGGCCTGGAGCGCCTGGAGCACGGCTTCTGGCGCATGACGCTGCGCTACGGCTTCATGCAGAAGCCCGACGTCGCCTACGACCTCACCGAGACCAGCCGCCGCATCCTGCCCTTCGACATGATGAGCACCTCGTTCTTCCTCAGCCGCCAGATCGTGGCGCCGTCGCCCGGCGGATCGTTCCTCGCGCGCTGGAGCGAGCGCCTGTACTCGGCGATGGCGAGGAACGCCGGCAGCGCCGCGGACTACTTCAACCTGCCCGCCAACCGCGTGATCGAGCTGGGGACGATGGTGCAGCTCTGATGACCAGCGCCATCGGTTTCCTCGTCGTCGGCCTGCTGATGCTCGCCATGGGCC
>JBBDXL010000141.1:0-2814 GCA_040902335.1 Burkholderiales bacterium | reverse complement strand
ACCTGGCGCTCGGTCATGCCGCCCGAGAGCGGGATCACGGCGAGCCCCAGCGCTTCCGCGCCGTAGTGCGCGCCGAGGCCGCCGGTGAAAAGCCCGTAGCCGTAGGCGACGTGCACCTTGTCGCCGGGGCGCGCGCCCGCGGCGCGGATCGACCGGGCCATGACGTGCGTCCAGGTGTCGATGTCCTTCTTCGTGTAGCCGACGACCGTGGGCTTGCCGGTGGTGCCGCTGGAGGCATGGATGCGCACGATGCGATCCATCGGCACCGCGAACATGCCGAAGGGGTAGTTCTCGCGCAGGTCGGCCTTGGCGGTGAAGGGAAACTTCGCGAGGTCGGCGAGCGTCTTCAGGTCCTTCGGCTCCACGCCCGCGGCGTCGAACTTCCGGCGATACGCAGGCACGTTGTCGTAGGCGTGCTTGAGCGACCACCTCAGGCGCCGCAGCTGCAGCTCGCGCAGGGTCTTGCGCGAGCCTTTCTCGATCGGCTCGAGGGGAAATTTCCCTGCCTTCGCCATCAGCGCCCCGTGAACGCGGGCTTCCTCTTTTCGAGGAAGGCGGCGACGCCCTCGCGGTAATCGCCGTGACGGCCCGCTTCGCGCTGGAAATCGCGCTCCAGGTCGAGCTGCTCGTCGAGCGTGTTGCCGCTCGAGGCGTAGAGCGCTTTCTTGATCATGCCGTAGGTGTGCGTGGGGCCGGCGGCGAGCGTGCGCGCGAGCGCCCTGGCCTCGTCCATCAGCTTGGCGTCGTCCACGCACTTCCAGATCAGGCCCCAGCGCTCGGCGTCCTCGGCCGCGACTCGCTCGGCAAGGAGCGCCATGCCCATCGCGCGCTGCAGCCCGGCGAGGCGCGGCAGCCAGTACGTGCCGCCGCAATCGGGCACCAGCGCGATCCTGGAGAACGCCTGGATGAAGGCAGCCGAGCGCGCGGCGAGGACCAAGTCGCCGGCGAGCGCGATGTTGGCGCCGGCGCCCGCGGCGACGCCGTTTACCGCGCATACCACGGGCTTCGGGAGCGCGCGCAGGCGGCGGATGAAAGGGTTGTAGTTCGCGTCGAGCCCGCCGCCGAGGTCGAGGTTCGGGTCGTTCATGTCGCGCTCGGCGAGGTCCTGCCCGGCGCAGAAACCCCGGCCCGCGCCGGTCAGCAGCAGCGCGCGAATCGAGGCGTCGCCTTCGGCCTGCGTCAGCGCCTTGCGCAGCAGGCCGTGCATCGCCGCGACGACGGCGTTGAGCTTGTCGGGGCGGTTCAGCGTGACGGTCATCACGCCGTCGGCCGTCGAAACGAGCACCGGGGGCATGGCGAAAGCTTACACCAGCGGCGCTAGAATCCGGGGCATGCCCCAGGTGTACTCCATCGACGGCCTCGTACCGGTCGTGCACCCCAGCGCCTTCGTGCACGAGAGCGCGGTGCTGGTGGGCGACGTGATCGTCGCCGCGCGCGCCTACATCGGCCCTTGCGCCTGCCTGCGCGGGGACTTCGGCCGCATCGTGGTGGAAGAAGGCGCGAACGTCCAGGACACCTGCATGCTGCACGGCTTTCCCGGCAAGGACACGGTGGTGGGCGCCGAGGCGACGATCGGCCACGGCGCGGTGCTGCACGGCTGCGTCATCCGGCGCGGCGCGCTCGTCGGCATGAACGCGGTGGTGAACGACAACGCCGAGGTGGGCGAGGAGGCGATGGTGGCGGCGCTCGCGTTCGTGAAGGCCGAAGCGAAGATTCCGGCGCGAGCGCTCGCCGCCGGCATTCCGGCGCGCGTGCTGCGCGAGTTGACGGCCGAGGAGCTGCAGTGGAAGAAGGACAACCTGCTCCTCTACCAGAAGCTCGCCGAGCGGAGCAGCAAGACCATGCGGCGGGTGGAGGCGTTGACGGCCGTGGAGCCGGGGCGAAAGCGCATCGACATCCCGGGCTCGATTCCCCTTTCCGAAATGAAGGCGCGTTCCAGATGAGCCACGAATTCATCGTCGTCGAAACCAAGGGGCGCGTGGGCGTGGTGACGCTCAACCGCCCGCAGCAGATGAACGCGCTCAATGCGCAGCTGATGCAGGAGCTCGCCAAGGCGCTCTACGCTTTCGACGCCGACGACGGCGTCGGCTGCATCGTCATCACCGGGAACGAGAAGGCGTTTGCCGCGGGCGCCGACATCGCGGCGATGAAGGACTTCGGCTACATGGACGCCTTCCGCTCGAACTACATCACGCGCGACTGGGAGCACCTCCGCAACATCCGCAAACCCGTGCTCGCGGCGGTGGCCGGCTTCGCGCTCGGCGGCGGCTGCGAGCTCGCCATGATGTGCGACCTGGCGATCGCCGCCGACACGGCGAAGTTCGGCCAGCCCGAGATCAACCTCGGCGTCATGCCGGGCTCGGGCGGCACCCAGCGCCTGCCGCGCTTCACCTCGAAAGCGCTCGCCATGGACATGATCCTCACCGCGCGCATGATCGGCGCGGACGAGGCGCTGCGCGCGGGGCTCGTGTCGCGCGTCGTGCCGGCCGGCAAGCTCATGGAAGAGGCGATGGCGATGGCCGGGAAAATCGCCGGCTATTCGCTCCCCGTGGCGATGATGGCCAAGGAATCCGTCAACCGCGCCTACGAGGGCGCGCTCGCCGAAGGCGTGCTGTTCGAGCGGCGCCTGTTCCACGCCATGTTCGCCCTCGAGGATCAGAAGGAAGGCATGGCCGCCTTCGTGGAGAAAAGAAAGCCAATATTCAAGAACAAATAAAGGGAGTCAATAAAGGGGGTCAGAACAACATTTCGGGCGGGCGCCCGGGCAGGCACTGTCCCGGCGTTGATGCATTTCAAAACGATCTCGTGTTTTTT
>JBBDXL010000140.1:0-2827 GCA_040902335.1 Burkholderiales bacterium | reverse complement strand
TTGAAGGCATCGGGATTGCCCGCGGGATCGATGTCGATCGCGAGCCGCGCGTTCTTGCAAAGCGCCTCGCCGACGTGGCCGTCGATCCGGCGCGCCGATATCGAGTATTCGAGCAGCGGCTTGTTCATGGAACTCCTAGAATCACGACTTTATGGCCGATTCGGATCTGCATATTGCGCGAGATCAAGGCCCGGTCGGTGCCGCACTCGGGCTCGCTGCCGCGCTGACGCTCGGCTTCGCCGGCATCGAAGCGCTTGGCGGCTGGTGGACCGGCTCGCTCGCGCTGGTCTCGGACGCCGGGCACATGCTCGGCGATGGCGTGGCGCTCCTGCTCGCCGCACTAGCGGGCTGGATGGCGAGACGCCCACCATCGCAGCTGCACTCGTACGGCTTCGGCAGAGCCGAGGTCTTCGCTGCCGTCATCAATGCCGGCGCCCTGCTCGCGATCGCCGCAGCGATCGCCTACGAAGCCGTCGCGAGGCTCGGGCAGCCGCGCGAAGTCCAGGGCGGCGCGGCGGCCCTGATCGCCCTCGCCGGCCTTGCGCTCAACCTCTGGATCCTGCGGCGCATCGCGCCGCACCGCCAGGACATGAACGCGCGCGCCGCCGCGCTGCACGTGCTGGGCGACACGCTCGGCTCGGTCGCCGCGCTGGCGTCGGGCGCAATCATCGTGTTCACGGGCTGGACGCCGATCGACCCGCTGGCCTCGCTGCTGATCTGCGTGCTGATCGCGCTCTCCAGCCTGCGCCTGCTGCGCGAGGGCGTGCACGCGCTCATGGAGGGCGTCCCGCTGCGGTTGTCGGTGCAAGCCGTCGGCATGGAGATGGCGCGGCACGCGGACGTGGCCTCGGTGCACGACCTGCACATCTGGACGCTGTCGGGGAGCCGGATCGCGCTCTCCGCGCACGTGATCGTGCGCGATCTTTCCCGCTGGGAGCGGACGCTTCACGAACTGCAGCGCCTGCTGCGGGAGCGCTTCGGCGTCGAGCACGTCACGCTGCAGCCCGAATCGGCTCCCCAGTCGGTGGTGCAGCTAGCGCTTCCCGATCCGCGCCGGGGAAAGGCATAGTCAGCACCGGCGCGAAGCCGGATTCAGCGTCTCGATCATGCGACGCCCCGCTCATACCAGCCCCGCGAGCGGTTGACGATGATCACCACCGAGAGCATCACCGGCACCTCGACCAGCACCCCGACCACCGTCGCAAGCGCGGCGCCGGAATTGAAGCCGAACAAGGTGATCGCCGCGGCCACGGCGAGCTCGAAAAAGTTGCTCGCGCCGATCAGCGCCGACGGGCCGGCGACGCGATGCGCGACGCCGAAGCGGCGGTTGAGCAGGTAGGCGAGGCCCGAATTGAAGTACACCTGGACCAGGATAGGCGCCGCCAGCATGGCGATGATCAGCGGTTGCGCCAGGATCTGCCGGCCCTGGAATGCGAACAGCAGCACAATGGTCACGAGTAGCGCTGCCGTGGAGAACGGCTGCAGGCGCGCGAGCGTCGCCTGCAGGCGCGCCTCGCCGTCCTTCAGGAGCAAAGCGCGCCACAGCTGTGCGATCACCACCGGGATGACGATATACAGGAGCACCGAGATGAACAGCGTGTCCCAGGGCACGACGATCGCCGAGAGCCCGAGCAGCAGCGCGACGATCGGCGCGAAGGCGACGATCATGATGGCGTCGTTCAACGCCACCTGGCTGAGCGTGAAGTAGGGATCGCCCTGCGTGAGGCGGCTCCACACGAACACCATTGCCGTGCAGGGCGCCGCCGCGAGCAGGATCAGCCCCGCGACGTAGCTGTCGATCTGATCCGCCGGCAGGTAGGGCGCGAACACTTGGCGCAGGAAGAACCACGCCAGCAGCGCCATCGAGAACGGCTTCACCAGCCAGTTGATCGCCAGCGTCACGCCGATGCCGCGCCAGTGCTGGCGCACCTGGCCCATTGCCGCGAAGTCGATGCGCAGCAGCATCGGGATGATCATCACCCAGATCAGCAATCCCACCGGCAGATTGACGCTCGCCACCTCCATGCGCCCGAGCGCCTCGAAGGGCGCGGGCAGCCACTGGCCGAGGGCGATGCCTGCGACGATGCACAGGAACACCCAGAGCGTCAGCCAGCGCTCGAACAGGCTCATTCAGGCGGCCGTGGGCGCGCAGCAGGCCGACTTCGCTTCCTTCACCGCGATGCGCGTGTCGTCGCCGTAGCGCGGCGCGGCTTCCAGCGTATGGAACGACTCCCAGGCGATGCCCTGCGGATCGAGCGTCCAGTGCTTGTCGCTTTTCGCGTAGCAGCAGGTCGCGTTCTTCTGGTCCATGATCGCGACGTCGGCCTGCGCGAGCTGCGAGCGGATACCCTCGAGCTCGGCACCGTCCTCGGCCTGGATGCCGAGATGGTCAACGCCTGTCTTCGCACCGCGTTGCGATATGGCGAAGTTCACGCGCGGGTCCTCCAGCTGCCACTTGGCGTAATCGTCCTTCTTCACAGTGGGCTCGGCGTCGAACAGCGCCTTGTAAAAGCGGATGCTCTGCTCGAGGTCATGCACGGCGACGTGTACGTGGAAGCGCTTCATGGCTGTCTCCTGTCGTGGGTGTGCAGGAAGCGCCGCCGCAGCAGTTCTCGGTGAGAAAGCCGACGAGCGCGCTCATGTTCTGGAAATCGGCGCTGTAGATGACGAAGCGCCCGTCCTGGCGGCTGTGCGCCAGGCCGGCGCGCGTGAGACCGGCAAGGTGAAAGGACAGCGTCGCCGGCGCCAGGCCCAACGCTTCGCCAATGGCACCGGCGGTCATTCCTGCCGGACCCGCCCCGACCAGCAGCCGAAACGCAGCGAGCCG
>JBBDXL010000139.1:0-19678 GCA_040902335.1 Burkholderiales bacterium | reverse complement strand
TGGGCGCTCGCCGACCGCGACGGCCAGTTCCTGCACGACCGGCTGGCGGGCACGCGCCTGATCCGCGCCTAGCGCCGCTCGACCCACCACATCATCAGCACCGCCGCGAGGAAGAACGCCGCCCCCGGCAGCGCCGCGGCGGCGAACGGCGGCCAATCCTGCAGCAGACCGATGTGCGCGAAGAGGCCGTTCAGCATGTGGAAGAAGATGCCCAGCATGATGCCGAGAAACACCTTCAGGCCCACCATGCCCGAGCGCGCGTGCATGTACGCGAACGGCAGGGCGAGCGCCATCATCACCAGCGTCGCGATCGGGTAGAACAGCTTCTTCCACAGCGCGATCTCGTAGCGTCCCGTCTTCTGCCGATTGCCCGCCAAGTGCTGGGTGTAGCGGTACAGGCTCCAGGCCGACATGCGCTCGGGGTCGACCACCAGCACGCTGATCAGCTCCGGCGTCACGGCGGTGCGCCAGCGCGTCTGCGCGCTCTGCGTGGTGCGCGGCCCGTCCGCGGTGAAGCGCGTCTGCACGACGTTGCTCAGGCGCCAGGCGCCCTGCTCCAGGTACTCGCCGAGCGCCGCCGAGGTGATGCTGTCCAGCCGGTAGTCGGCGTCGAACTCGTAGATGCGCACGCCGTTCAGCCGGCTCGCCTCGCGCGCCTCGCGCACGTTGATGAAAGCGCGCTCGTCCTTGAACCACAGCCCCGAGTGCAGGTCCTGGCCGATGGCCGCGGAGAGCGCGCGCATGCGCACCCGCTGCGCCGCCTCTTCCGCGGCTGGCGCCACCCATTCGCCGACGGCGAAGGTGACCGCGGCAAACACCAGCCCGGTGCGCAGCAGCATGCCGCTCGCCCGCCCCGGCGACATGCCGGCGGCGCGCATCACGGTGAATTCGGAATTGTTGGCGAGGTGCGCCAGCACGTAGAGCGTGCCGATCAGCACCGCCACCGGCAGCAGCTCGTAGGCGTGCGTCGGCGCGGAAAGCAGCACGTACGCGAAAATCTGACGCAGGTTGTACTCGCCTTTGCCCAGGTCGCGGAACTCGCCCAGCAGGTCGAAGAACGCGAACAGGCCGAGAAAGCCCAGCAGGATGAAGCTCACCGCCGCCAGCACCTCGCGCGCCAGGTAGCGATTCAGCGTGCGGCTGGCGCCGGTCATCGCCTCAGCCCCGCAGCTTCACGCGCAGCAGCGTCATGCGCTGCGCGAACAGCACGAGCAGCACGGCGAGCACGACCGCGTGCACCAGCCACCACCCCAAGCCGAAGTCCAGCCGGCCCAGCGCCACGCGCGCCTGGCTGACGCTCAGCAGGTTCTGGTACACGAGATAGGCGAGCAGCGCGAACAGCAGGTTGACCGAGCGCCCGGCGCGCGGATTGACGAAGCTCATGGGGATGGCGAGCAGGGCGAGCAGCAGCGCCGAGAGCGGAATGCCGATGCGCCATACCAGCTCGCCGCGGTTGGCGTGCGTCGGGTTCTGCAGCAGCGCCAGCGTGGACAGGCTCTTGTGCGTGGGCGCCGGCTCCTCGCCGGCCGTCGACTCGATGCGCGCCTCGTAGCGCTCGAATTCCATCACGCGGTAGTCGGCCTCTCCCGGCACGCCTTCGTAGCGCCTGCCGTCGAGCATGACGATGAAGCGATCGCCGTTGGGCGCCGTTTCCACCAGGCCCTTGCGGCTGAACATCACGCCGGTGCGCCCGTGCTGCACGGCATTGATGAAGACGTTGCGCACTTCCCCGGGCGTGCTGCCCGCCGACTCGACGAAGAACACCCGGTCGCGCGAGCGCGATTCGCCGAACACGCCCGGGTCGACGCGCGCCACGTCGTCGCGTGCATCCACGCGGCTGCGGTACTGCTCGCTCATGCGCACCGCCCAGGGTGCGATCACCATCGACAAGGCGGCGATCAGCGCCACCAGCGGCAGCGCGAACGCCAGCACCGGGCGCACCCAGGCGGCGAGCGACAGCCCGGCGTTGAACCAGATCACCATCTCGGAATCGCGGTAGCTGCGCGTCACCGTGAGCAGCACCGTGACGAAAAGCGTGAGCGACAGCAGCACCGGCAGCGCATTGAGCGCGAAGAAGCCGAGAAAGGCGACGACGGCGTCGGTCGGAATCTTGCCACCCGCCGCCTGCCCGAGCAGGCGCACGAGTCGCGTGGTGATGGCGATCAGGAACAGCGAGAGGAACACCGCCGTCGCCAGTTGCGCGAACTCTCGCAGCAGCGCGCGGTGAAAGATCATGCGATACTTAAAACGCTCATTACACGGGAGATTCGGGTGCAATTTAGCATACGGGCGCTCGCGCCCCAGGGCGCGAAGACCGGGTGCCTGGTGCTCGGGGTGTATCAGGCGTCCGGCGCGCAGGCGCCCGTGCTGACGCGCGCCGCGGTCGCGGCGGACCGCGCCGCCCGCGGCCGGCTGAGCGGGGTGCTCGCGCACGGCGACCTGAGCGCCAAGGCGGGCTCGACCCTGCTGCTGCACGGCGTTCCCGGCCTGGCCGCCGAGCGCATCCTCCTTGTCGGGCTGGGGGAACAGAAGGAATTCGCGGAAAGCGCTTATCGCAAGGCGGTGCACGGCGCCGCCGCGGCGCTGCGCGAACTCGGCGCGCGCGACGCCGTGATGTACTTCGCCGAGCTGAAGGTCGGCCGGCGTTCCGCGCCGTGGAACCTGCGGCACGCGGCCCTGGCGTTGCGCGAGTCCTTTTACCGCTTCGACCAGCTGAAGACGCAGCACAAGGCGCCAGCGCCGGCGCTGGCCGAGGTGACGCTGGCGGTGCAGGGCGAGACAGTGACCGAGCAGGCGCGCGCCGCGCTGCGCGAAGCCGCGGCGACGGCCGACGGTGTGGCGCTCGCGCGCACGCTCGGCAACCTGCCCCCGAACATCTGCACGCCGTCGTATCTCGCCGATGAAGCGAAGAAGCTCGCGCGCCAGTTCAAGCTCGGCCTCGAGGTGCTGGAACGCCGCGACATGGAGCGCCTCGGCATGAGGGCGCTGCTCTCGGTGACGCGCGGCTCGCACCAGCCGCCCAAGCTGATCGTGCTGCGCTACGCCGGCGGCGCGAAGAAGGCGCCGCCGCTGGTCCTGGTCGGCAAGGGCATCACGTTCGACACGGGGGGCATCTCGCTCAAGCCGGCGGGCGAAATGGACGAGATGAAGTACGACATGTCGGGCGCCGGCAGCGTGCTGGGCACGCTGCGCGCGCTTGCCGGCATGAAAGCACCGGTGAACGTCATCGGCGTAATGCCGGCGTGCGAGAACATGCCCGGCGGCCAGGCATCGCGGCCCGGCGACGTGGTGAAGACGATGTCGGGGCAGACCGTCGAGATCCTGAATACGGATGCCGAGGGACGCCTCATCCTGTGCGATGCGCTCACCTACGCCGAGCGCTTCAAGCCCGACGCCGTCGTCGACATCGCGACGCTCACGGGCGCCTGCGTGATCGCGCTCGGGCACGTCGCCACCGGGCTGTTCGCCAATGACGACAAGCTGGCCGAAGCGCTGCGCGCCGCGGGCGAAGACGCCTGGGACCGCGTCTGGCCGATGCCCTTGTGGGAGGACTACCAGGAGCAGCTGCGCTCGAACTTCGCCGACATGGCCAATATCGGCGGCCGGCCCGCCGGCAGCGTCACCGCGGCCTGCTATCTGTCGCGCTTCACGAAGAAGCTGCGTTGGGCGCACCTCGACATCGCCGGCACGGCGTGGAAGAGCGGCCGCGACAAGGGCTCCACCGGCCGGCCCGTGCCGCTGCTGGTGCGCTTCGCGCTGGCGCGCGCGGGAAAATGACCGGCGTCGACTTCTACTTCAACGCCGCCGACAAGCTGCAGGTGGCCTGCCGCCTTGCCGGCAAGGCGCTGGCGCAAGGCAAGCGGCTGCTGATCTACGCGCCGCAGGCCGATACCGCGCGGAGCATCGACCGCCTGCTGTGGACCTGGCCGGCCACCGGCTTCGTGCCGCACTGCCGCGCCGAGGACGCGCTCGCTGCGGAGACGCCGGTGCTCATCACCGCCGATTCCGGCGCGGCCGTGCAATGCGAGATCCTGCTCAATCTCGGACAGGAAACGCCCCCGGCGTTCGAGCGCTTCGAGCGCCTGCTCGAGGTGGTGGCGCGCGACGACGGCGACCGGCAGGCGGCGCGCGAGCGCTACCGCTTCTACCGCGAACGGGGCTACCGCGTCGCCAGCCACGACCTCGCCGGAGACAGCCGCGATGAGTGATCCCAATCCCCTGGTGCAGCGCGTGGACGCGCTGCTCAAGCGCCACCAGGAGGCGGCGCCCGCTGAAGACCTGCCGGTGTTGACGGAGATCGTGGACCCGCGCGCGCCCGCCGGTCAGGCTGCGCTGGACGCCGCCGCCGTCGAGGCGCTGTCGCGCGAGCTGGAGCGCGCGGTGCTGCAGCGCCTGGAAAAGGAGCTGCAGCCCGCGCTCGCCGCGATGGGCGAAGCGCTGCGCGTGGCGCTGCATGACGCGGTCGCAGTCGCCGTCGCGCGCGAGCTGCAGGCGCGCAAGCTCGACGCCGGCGCCCTCGCGGCCAAGCGCTCCGCCTCTTCGGGCGGCTGAGCATGCCGCTCGACAAGAGCTTCGATCCGCACGCGGTCGAGGCCCGCTGGTACGGGCGCTGGGAGAACGCGGGCTGGTTTGCGCACCAGGGCGACGTGCAACCCGCCTACTGCATCCAGCTGCCGCCGCCGAACGTCACCGGCACGCTGCACATGGGCCACGCGTTCCAGCAGACGCTGATGGACGCGCTCATCCGCTATCACCGCATGCGCGGCGACAATACCAACTGGGTAGTGGGCACCGACCACGCCGGCATCGCCACGCAGATCGTGGTCGAGCGCCAGCTGCAGGACGAGGGCAAGTCGCGCCACGACCTCGGCCGCGAGAAGTTCGTAGAGCGCGTGTGGCGGTGGAAGCAGCGCTCGGGCGCGAGTATCACGCGGCAGATGCGGCGCCTCGGCGCGTCCTGCAACTGGACCTACGCCGACACCGAGGGGCAGAAGGCCGGCTACTTCACCATGGACGAGAGGATGTCGCGCGCCGTGGTGGAAGTGTTCGTGCGACTGTACGAGGAGGGCGTCATCTATCGCGGCAAGCGGCTCGTCAACTGGGACCCGGTGCTTGGCACCGCGGTGTCGGACCTCGAGGTCGACAGCGAGGAGGAGGACGGCAAGATCTGGGAGATCCGCTACCCCGGCGTAGGCTTCAGCCTCACCGTGGCGACCACGCGGCCGGAAACGATGCTCGGCGACGTGGCGGTGGCGGTGAACCCGAAGGACGGGCGCTACGCGGCGCTCGTCGGCAAGGCAGTGCAGCTGCCCCTCACCGGCAGGACGATTCCGGTGATCGCCGACGACTACGTCGATCCCGCGTTCGGCACCGGCTGCGTGAAGATCACCCCGGCGCACGACTTCAACGACTTCGCGGTCGGCCAGCGCCATGGCCTGGCGCCGATCGAGATCCTGACGCTCGATGCGAAGATCAAGGGCACGCCGTACGCGGGCCTGGACCGGTTCGAGGCGCGTAAACGTGTCCTCGCCGATCTGCAGCAGCAGGGGCTCCTGGTCTCGGAGAAGCCTTACAAGCTGCGCGTGCCGCGGTCGGGGCGCACCAACGAAATCGTCGAGCCGATGCTGACGGACCAGTGGTTCGTGAAGATGGACCGCCTGGCACGATCCGGCCTCGAGGCCGTGGCCTCAGGCGAGGTGCGGTTCTTCCCGGAGCATTGGCGCAGCACCTACGATCACTGGCTGGAGAACATCCAGGACTGGTGCATCTCGAGGCAGCTCTGGTGGGGCCACCAGATCCCGGCCTGGTACGACGAGGCGGGAAAGATCCATGTCGCGCGCAGCGAAGAACAAGCGCGCGCGAAGGCGGGCGGCGCCAATCTGCGGCGTGACGCGGACGTGCTCGACACTTGGTTTTCCTCCGCCCTGGTGCCGTTTTCATCGCTCGGCTGGCCCGAGAAGACCAAGGACCTGGAAATTTTTTTGCCCTCCTCCGTGTTGATCACGGGCTTCGACATCATCTTCTTCTGGGTCGCGCGCATGATCATGATGACGCGGCACTTCACCGGCAAGGTGCCGTTCCGCCACGTTTACATCAACGCCATCGTGCGCGACGCCGAAGGCGAGAAGATGTCCAAGTCCAAGGGCAATACGCTCGACCCCCTCGATCTCATCGACGGCATCACGTTGCCCGAGCTCCTCGCCAAGTCCACGGTGGGGCTGCTCAGGGCCGAGCACAAGGAGAAGATCGAGAAGTACGTGCGCACGCACTACCCGCAGGGCATTCCCGCCTTCGGCGCGGACGCGCTGCGCTTCACGTTCGCCGCGCAGGCCACCTTCGCGCGCACGCTGAATTTCGACCTCGGGCGCTGCGAGGGCTACCGAAATTTCTGCAACAAACTGTGGAATGCGACGCGCTTCGTGCTGCTGAACGCCGAGGGCAAGAACTGCGGGCAAGATGACAAGGCGCCGGTCGAGCTCTCAGCCTGGGACCGCTGGATCGTGAGCACGCTGCAGCGCGCGGAAGCCGAAGTCGAGAAAGGCTTCGCCGATTACCGGTTCGACAACGCTGCGGGTGCCATCTACCGCTTCGTCTGGGACGAGTACTGCGACTGGTACGTCGAAGTGGCCAAGGAGCAGCTGGCGAGAGGAAATGAGGCGCAGCAGCGCGGCACGCGCCGCACGCTCGTGCGGGTGCTGGAAGCGGCGCTGCGACTTGCGCACCCCATCATCCCGTTCATTACCGAAGAGCTGTGGCAGAGGGTGGCACCGCTCGCCGGGAAAACGGGCGAGACCGTCATGCTCGCGCCCTATCCCCAGAGCCAGCCGGAGAAGATCGACGAGGCGGCCGAGCGCGAGATCGCGGTAGCCAAGGAAGTGGTGAACGCGGGGCGCAATCTGCGTAGCGAAGCGAAGGTGCCGCCGAAGGACCGCATCCCTTTCTATATCGTAGGGAAGCCAAGCGAGGCGACCCACACTTCGACCACCGCGTTGCTGAGAGTCTCCGAACTGCGCATTGTTGCCGACCTGCCGTCCGCCGATTCCCCGGTCGCAGTCGTCGGTCCTCACAGGATCATGCCGCACATCGAGGTCGACCCCGCGGCCGAGCGCGCGCGCATCGCCAAGGAGATCAAGCGTCTCGAGGCCGAAGTCGCCAAGGCGCGCGCCAAGCTCGCCAACGCTTCCTTCGTCGAGCGCGCGCCCGCGCACGTGGTACAGCAAGAGCGCGACCGCCTGCACGCTTTCCAGGCCACGCTGGACAAGCTCACCGCCAAGACGTGACGCTCCCGCACGGGCTGCGCGCCTTCCGGCACCGCGGCTTCCGGCTCTTCTTCCTCGGCCAGGGCGTCTCCCAGTTCGGCACCTGGCTGCAGCTCATCGCCACCAGCTGGCTCATCTACCGCCTTACCGGCTCGGCGTTCTACCTGGGCCTGGCGAGCTTCGCGCTGCAGATCCCGTTCCTCGTGCTCGCGCCGATGGCCGGGGTCTGGGTGGACCGGCTGCCCAAGCGCACGGTGCTGCGCACCACCAACTCGATCGCATTCGCGCAGTCGCTCGCCATGCTGACGCTGGTCGCCTCGGGCTACATCCAGCCCTGGCACCTGATCGCCGGCAACCTGGTGCTCGGCGTGGTCAATGCTTTCGACAGCCCGGCGCGCCAGTCCTTCCTCATCGAGCTGGTCGAAGGCCGCACCGACCTGCCGAACGCCATCGCCTTCCAGTCGATGCTGATGAACGGCGCGCGCTTCGTCGGCCCGATGATCGGCGGCGCGGTCATCGCCTTCGGCGGCGAGGTATGGGGCTTCGCGCTGAACAGCACCTCGTACCTCGCGATCCTGGCGGCGCTCGCCGCGTTGCGCGTGCAGCCGCGCGCGCCGCAGGCCGAGGGCGAGCAATGGCTCGCGGGACTCGCCGCGGGTTTTCGGTGGGCGTACGGCTTCCTGCCCTCGCGCCGCGCGCTGCTGCTGCTCGCTGCGGTCAGTGTCGGCGTGCAGCCCCTGCAGGCGCTGGCGCCGTTTTTCGCACGCGACGTGTTTGGCGGCAACTCCCAGACCCTGGGCTGGCTGATCGGTGCCGGCGGCTTCGGCGCCGTCTCGGGGATGCTCTACCTCGCGCTACGCCCGACGGTGCGCGGGCTGCTGTCGGTCATCGGCTGGGCCGCCGCCGCGGCCGGGGCGGCGGTGATCGGCTTTACGTGGTGCACGCAGCTCTGGCCGGCGCTCGTGCTGGTCTACGCGTCGGGCATGGGCATCATGCTCACCGCGGGTTCCATCAACACGATACTGCAGACGATCGTGGAGGACCGCCTGCGCGCCCGCGTCGCCGCCATCTACATTATGTCGTTCCTGGGCGTGAGCCCGTTGGGTGCGCTCGCTGCGGGCTGGGCGGCCCAGTATGTCGGCCCGCCGGCGGCGCTTGCAGCCGGCGGCGCGCTCGCGCTGTGCGCCGCCCTTGCCTACCTCGCGGGCCTGCCCGCCATGCGGCGCGAAATGCGGCCGCTGTACGAGCGCCTCGGCATCGCCCCGCGCGTCGTTCAGTAGCGGGTCGAATCGAACGGCACGCCGCGGCCGACCAGGGACTCGAGCATTGCGAGCTCGGCATCCGTATGGTTGATCACCGGCGCCTTCATCATCATCTGCGGCGCGCCCTTGGGCAGGATGTAGCGCGGCTGCTCGTGGTGCCGTGTGCGCACGGTTTCCCGGGCGCCGGGGTCGGCGAGCGGCGTCAGCTCGGCCTCGCCGTAGCAGGTGCACACGTAGGTCTTGTCGGCGCCGCTCTCCACGTAGACGCCGGTGCCGCGAATGCCGATGGTGGCGTTCTGCGCGTGCAGCGTCTTGCGCATCCCCGGCTGGTACACCGAGAGCAGCGCGCCGGTGACGATGCGGAACACGGTGGCCGCGGCGGAGCTCACTTCCAGGCGCGAGTTTTCGCGCAGCAGGAACGCGTCGCGGTTGACGACGAAGATGATCTCGCTGCGCTCGCCGGCGACCACCGCGTCGCCCGGCTTCACCTGCATGCCGGGCCGGGCCGGCGCGTCGTTGACGCGCGCCTCGCCGTGCACGCGGTACACGCCTTTCTCCAGCGTCCCGGCGGCGAGCGCCTCGCGCACCACAAGCAGCGCCGCGGCGCCCCGCAGGAAGCGCCGCCGGCTGCTCACCGGCGCACCTCGCCGCCGCTCGGCCACGCGGTCTCGAAGCGCCACCCGTGCTGGGCTTCGATGCGCTCGCGAAACGCCGCTTCCAGTCCCGGCTCGGCCGCCAGCGGCGCGGGAAAAGCGCCTTCGATCACGGCGCATTCCCCCATGTGCGCGGCGCGCAGGCCGGCCGCGCGCCGCCCATGCAGCCAGATCGCTTCGCCCTCGAGGTACGCCGGCAAGCCGAACATGCGGCAGGTGGCGACCGCGGGCATCGCGCCCCACGCCAGCCAGCGCCGCGCCCGGCCGGGCGCGAGGCGACGCGGCGCGATGAGCGCGAACGCGCACCCGCCCGTCGAGCGCAGCCAGAGCAGAACCGGATCGGCCGCGGCAGGCTGCGCCGCGGCGAGCCCGGCGCACAGCGCCGCCGACTCGCCGTCCGCGGCAAGACGCATGCGCATCCAGCGCGCCGCCTGTGCCATGACCCACGCTTATATATCACGCGCGCTGCGCTGTGCAATAATCGGCGCGCGCCATGCAGACGGAACACGCCGCGACGGCGAACGACGATCCGGCCGCGGGCAGCCGCTGGCTGGTCACCGTGACGCAACTGCCCACCGAGGATCCTGCGGGCCGCATGCGCATGCTGCGCACGCTGGAGTCGCTCGGCGCCGCGGTGATGCGCGAAGGCGTGTACCTGCTGCCCGACACGCAGGACAACCGGCGCGCGCTGGAGCGGCTCGCGCACTACGTGGCGCAGAACGCGGGCATCGCCAATGTACTGCGGGTGGACGCGGCGGACGACGCGCAGCAGGCGCAGCTCAAGCGCTACTTCGACCGCTCGGCGCGCTACGACGAGCTGACCAAGAACGTCCTCAGCCTGCGCGTCGGCTTCGGCGTGTCCGATGCCTCCGCGATCGCGCGCGTGCTGCACAAGCAGCGCCGCGATTTCGAGGCCATTGCCGCGCTCGATTTCTTTCCCAACGAGGCGCGCGAGCGCACCGCGCAGGCGCTCGTGCAGGCGGAAGCCGAGGTGCGCGCGCTGCTGTTTCCGGCGCAGGCGGGCGCCGCGGCGCCCGGCGCCGAGCCGCTGCAGCGGAGCACATGGGCCACGCGCCGCCCGCTGTGGGCCGACCGCCTCGCCTGTGCCTGGCTGATCCGGCGCTTCATCGACTCGGAAGCGAAGCTGCTTTGGCTCGACAAGGGCGCCGCCTGCCCCGAAGGCGCGCTCGGCTTCGGTTTCGAGGGCGCGCGTTTCGCCAACAGCGAGGCGCGCATCACCTTCGAGCAGATGCTGGGCGATTTCGGCCTCGCCGGACATGCGGCGCTCGGCAGGATCGGCGGCATCGTCCACTTTCTCGAGGTGCGCGGCACGCCCGTGCCCGAAGCCGCCGGCGTGCAGACGCTCCTGCAGGGCGCCGTGCGCCGCGCCGCGAGCGATGACGAGCTGCTGCGCGAAGCGGAAAAGACCTTTGATCTGCTCTACGAAGCGTATTCAGACACGCGCGAAATCACGCGCGCCTGATCAGCGCTTCGCGTCGCGCTCGTCCTGCGTGTGGCGCGCGCGCAGCTCCTTCAGTCGCGCCTCGACCGCGGAGAGCTCGTAGAAATTGCCGTCGCCGGCGTCGCGCGCGAGCTGCAGCTGCTCGATTGCCGCCGGCACGCTGCCACGCAGCAGGTACAGCTCCGCCTGCGCCTGGTGCTGCAGCAAGCGCTTGCCGAGCGCGGCGTAGGTCTGCGCCTGCAGCGAGCGCAGGCGCGGATCCTCCGGATGCCTGCGCACCGGCTCGCTCAGCGTGGCGAGCGCCTCCGGGTAGCGCCCCGCCTGGTGCAGCGCCTGCGCGTACGCATAGATCAACGGCAGCCGTCCCGGATAGCGCTGCAGCGCCGCCCCGAGCGTGGCCAGCGCCCCGGCGGCGTCCCCCGAGGCCTGCTGCACGCGCACCGCCAGCGACTCGATCATCGGGCTTGCCGCACCGGCGGCGCGCAACGCCGCCAGGTCGTTTCGCGCTTCCTGGAGCTGCCGCGCACGCAGGCGCGCCGTCACCAGGCCGTAGCGGGCGGCCGCCTCGTTGGCGTAGCGCCGTTCGCGCAGCGCGCCCGCGAATGCCGCCACGGCGTCGCGCGGCTCGCCGCTTTCGGCGCGCAGCTTGGCGCGCACGAGGTGGAACTCGAGGCTGTCCAGGTGCTGGCGGTAGGGCGCATTCGCGGCGCGGCCCTGGGCGTCGGCGATGCGCTCGGTGGTCATCGGGTGGGTGCGCAGATAGCTCGGCACGGTGCCGTCGTCGCCCAGCCGCCCGTAGCGCTGCATCTTCTCGAAGAACCCGGGCATGGCGCGCGCGTCGAATCCCGCGTCCAGCAGCGTGAGAAAGCCGATGCGGTCGGCCTCGCGCTCGAAATCGCGCGTGTAGCTGAGCTGCTGCTGGATCATGCCGCCCTGCGCCGCGGCCGCCGCGCCCGCCGCCAGGTCCGGACGCGAGGCGCCGAGCAGGATGGCGGCGGCGAGCGCCACCATGCCGGGCAGCTGCATCTGCTGCTGGGCGCCGATCAGCCGGGCAATATGCCGCTGCGTGACGTGCGCGATCTCGTGCGCCAGCACCGACGCCAGCTCGGACTCGCTCCCCGCCGCGGACAGCAGGCCCGTATGCACGCCGATGAATCCTCCCGGCAGCGCGAAGGCATTGATCGCCGGATCGCGCACCGCAAAGAACTCGAAATCCTGGCGCGCGGCTGGATTCGCCGCCAGCAGCCGGCGTCCGAGACTGTCCAGATAGGCGCTGACTTCGGCATCGTCGACGTACGCCGGGTCGCGGTAGCGGATCTCGCGCATGATGCTCTCGCCGATGCGGCGCTCGACCTGCGGCGCGATCGCGGCGCCGGCGGCATCGCCGAGCTCCGGCAGCGGCTGTGCCGCGGCGCGCAGCGCGAAGGCCGTCAGGCCTGCGAGCAGGAGGGGCGTGAAGCGCATGCAGATATGATACCGTCGCGTCCTTCAAGTTCCGGTGCAGGCATGGCAGGCAACCCGAAACCCAAGCGCGCGCTGACCCATTTCGATCGCGGCGGGCGCGCCCACATGGTGAACGTCGGCGCCAAGGCGCGCACGCACCGGGTGGCCGTGGCCTCCGGACGCATTCTCATGCGCGCACCGACCTTGCGCCTGCTCGCCGCGGGCCGCGCCGCGAAGGGCGACGTGCTCGGCGTCGCCCGCATCGCCGCGCTGCAGGCCGCCAAGCGCACGCCGGAGCTGATCCCGCTCGCCCATCCCATAGCGATTACACGCGCCGCGGTGGATTTCGAGCTGCGGCCGGAGCGCGGCGCCGTGTCGATCCGCGCCACGGTCGAGTGCCGCGGCCCCACCGGCGTGGAGATGGAGGCGCTCACTGCGGCCGCCGTCGGGCTGCTCACGGTGTACGACATGCTCAAGGCCGTGGACCGGGGCATGGTGCTCACGGACCTGCGCCTGGAGGAAAAGCGCGGCGGGCGCTCCGGGGCCTGGCGGCGCAAGTCTTGAATCTCTTGCGCACCGGGCTCGTCGCCGCCGCGCTCGCCGCCGCGGCGGGCGGTTACGCGTGGCTGAAGATCGGCAACAGCGGCGGCGAGCATCCGCAGTACCGACTGGCGCGCATCGAGCGCGGCCCGCTCGCCGCGGCGGTGGCGGCGAGCGGCACGCTCAACGCCGTCACCACGGTGCAGGTCGGCTCGCAGATCTCCGGCCAGGTGAAGGAGATCTACGCCGACTTCAACACGCCGGTGAAGCAAGGCCAGATCATCGCCCGCATCGATCCGGAGACCTTCGAGCTGCGCGTCGCCCAGGCGCGCGCCGACCTCGACGCGGCGCACAGCGCGGTGGCGGTGGCGCGCTCGGGCCTCGCCGCGCAGATGGCCGAGCTCGGGCGCGTCAAGGTGACGCTCGCCGACGCGCAGCGCGACTACGAGCGCAAGAAGGCGCTGGTGGAAAAGAGCTTCATTTCGCCCTCGGAGCTGGACAAGGCGCGCACGCTCCTGGAGGCGACGCGCGAGCAGCTGAAGGCCGTGGAGGCGCAGATGCGCGTGGGCGAGGCGCAGGTGAAGAGCGCGCTGGCCGCGGTAAAGCAGCGCGAGTCGCTGCTCAGGCAGGCGCAGGTGGATCTCGAGCGCACCATCATCCGCGCGCCGGTGGACGGCACCGTGATCCTGCGCAACGTGGATGCCGGGCAGACCGTCGCCGCGAGCCTGCAGGCGCCGGTGCTGTTCACCATCGCGCGCGACCTGCGCGACATGCAGGTGGAGGCCGCGATCGACGAGGCGGACGTGGGGCGGTTGCGTCCCGGGCTGCCGGCCAGCTTCACCGTCGACGCCTTCCCGCGGCGCAGCTTCGCGGGCGAAATCGTGCAGATCCGCAAGTCGCCAGTGAACGTGCAGAACGTCGTCAGCTATACGGTGGTGATCTCGGCGCGCAATCCCGAGCTCGCGCTGCTGCCGGGCATGACTGCCAACGTGCGCATCGTGGTCGAGCAGCGCGAGAACGCCCTCAAGGTGCCCAACGCCGCGCTGCGCTTCCGGCCCGCCGGCGAGACGCAGGCACAGAACCTGCCGCGACAAGGATCCGCTCAGAAAAGCCAGGACACAGGCCCTGCAGGCCGCGTGTGGCTGCCGGACGGCCGCGACGCCCGCCCCGTCGACGTGCAGCTCGGCCTGAGCGACGGCTTGAGCACCGAGGTCGTCGCCGGGCCGCTCGCGGAAGGGACCGACGTCATCGTCGGGCTCTCGGCGGCCGATCAGCGCGACACGGGCCTGCCGCGCTTGCGACTTTTCTGATGGGCGAGCCGCTGATCCGCACGCGCGGCGTGGAGAAGGTCTACCGCGTCGGCGACAACCTGATCCGCGCGCTGGACGGGGTCAGCGTCGACATCGCGCGCGGCGAATGCCTCGCGGTGATGGGGCCCTCGGGTTCGGGAAAGTCGACCTTCATGAATGTGCTCGGCTGCCTCGACCGGCCGAGCGCGGGCGAGTACTGGCTCGACGGGCAGTCGGTGTCCGCCCTGAGCGACGACGCGCTGGCTGCGGTTCGCAACCGCAGCATCGGCTTCGTATTCCAGAGTTTCAACCTGCTGGCGCGCACCAGCGCGCTCGAGAACGTCGAGTTGCCCCTGGTCTACGCGGGCACCGCGGCCCGGGCGCGGCGCGAGCGCGCGCTCGAGATGCTGGCGCGGGTCGGCCTCGCCGAGCGCGCGCACCACCTGCCGCAGCAGCTCTCCGGCGGCCAGCAGCAGCGCGTCGCCATCGCGCGCGCCCTGGTGACGCGCCCGGTGCTGATCCTCGCCGACGAGCCGACCGGTGCCCTCGATTCGCGCACCAGCCTCGAGATCATGGCGCTCCTGCAGGAGCTCAACCGCCAGGGCATGACCGTGGTGCTGGTCACGCACGAGGCGGACGTGGCGCGGTTCGCGCGGCGCGTGCTGCGCTTCCTGGACGGACGCGTCATCGGCGACGAGGGCAATGCCGTATCCGAGGATGCCGGGCGCCTGCTGGCGCGCGAAGCGGCGACGACCGCATGAATCTCGGCGCGCTCCTGCGGCTGGCGCTCAGGGCGCTGGCGGTGAACAAGCTGCGCAGCGCGCTCACCATGCTCGGCATCATCATCGGCGTCGCCGCGGTCATCGTCATGATCGCCGTGGGCGCGGGCGCGCAGGCGCGGGTCGAGGAGCAGATCCGCTCGCTCGGCGCGAATCTGCTGCTCATCCTGTCGGGCGCGCGCACCCAGGGCGGCGTGCGCCTCGGCGTGGGCTCCAGCTACACGCTGTCCGAGGACGACGCCACCGCCATCAACCGCGAAATCCACGAAGCGCTCGCGGCGCCAGCGCTGCGCGGCGGCGCGCAGGTGATCTGGGGCAACAGCAACTGGGCCACGCAGATCTACGGCACCACGCCGGAGTACCTCGACGTGCGGCAATGGACCCTGGAGGCGGGCCGCATCTTCGAGTCCGGCGAGATGTCGGGGGCCGGCAAGGTCTGCGTGGTCGGCCAGACCGTGGTGCGGCAGCTGTTCGGCAGCACCGATCCGCTGGGCCAGGTGATCCGCATCAAGCGCGTGCCCTTCACAGTGGTCGGCGTGCTGGAGAACAAGGGCCAGAGCCTGATGGGCACCGACCAGGACGATATCATCCTGGTGCCGATCGCCACGGCGCGCAGCCGCGTGCTGGGCAGCGCCAGCCTCGCCAAGCAGCGCGCCGTCAGCACCATCTGGGTGAAGGTCGCCGACGGCTACGACACCAAGGTGGTCGAGGAGCAGGTACGCGCCCTCTTGCGGCAGCGCCATCGCCTGCAGCCGGGTGCCGAAGACGATTTTTCGCTGCGCAACCTGGCCGAATTCATGGCCGCGCAGGAGGCTTCCAGCCGCGTGCTTGCCCTGCTGCTTGCGGCAGTGGCCTCGGTGTCGCTGGTGGTCGGCGGCATCGGCATCATGAACATCATGCTGGTGTCGGTCACCGAGCGCACGCGCGAGATCGGGCTGCGCATGGCGCTCGGCGCGCGCACGCGCGACATCCTGGGCCAGTTCCTGGTCGAGGCGGTCACGCTGTCGCTGATCGGCGGCCTGGTGGGCGTGCTGCTCGGCGTCGGCAGCGCGCTCGCCGTGGCGCAGCTCGCCGGCTGGCAGGTGGTGCTCCCGGGCGAGGCCGTGGCGCTCGCGGTGGCCTTCGCGTTCGCCATCGGCGTGTTCTTCGGCTTCTACCCGGCGCGCAAGGCGGCGCGCCTCAATCCGGTGGAAGCGCTGCGCTTCGAATGAGCCGCGCCGCCCTCTGGCACGCAGCGGCCGCCCTCGCCATCGCGGCGCTCGCCACTGCCCTGTACGCGCCGTTCCTCGGCAATCCGCTGGTGTTCGACGACAAGATCTTCTTTTCCGGCTACCGATTCTCCTACTACGCCACGCATCCGCTGGGGCTGGACCTCCGGCTGCCGCCCTATTTTTCGCTCACCATCACCCATGTGCTCGAGGGCGGCATCGTTGCCCAGCGCGTCGTCAGCCTGATTCTGCACATCGGCTGCGCGCTCGCCCTGTACCAGCTGCTGCTCGATCTGCAACGGGCGGCGCTGCGCCCAGCGAATGACGCCGACGCTGCGCTGCGCGCGGGCATCGGCGCGGCCGCATTTGCGGTGCATCCGGTCGCTGTCTACGGCGCCGCCTACCTTGTCCAGCGCAGCATCGTCATGGCGACGCTGTTCGGGCTGCTCTCGGCGATCCTCTTCCTGCGCGGCCTGCGCCGCGGCAGCCATGCCGACGCCCTGTCCGCGGCGCTCCTGTTTTCCCTGGCCGTGCTCTCCAAGGAGCACGCCATATTGCTGCCGGCGGCGGTACTGCCGGCCATGGCGCTGGCGCAGGCGGCGCGGCGCTTCGCGCTGCACTACGCCGCCATTTACCTCGCGGCGTGCGCGCCGGCGGCGATCTTCGTCAACCTGCTCAGCCTGGGCGTGATCGGCGGCGTGTACGAAGAGGGCGTCGCCGCCATCGCCGCGCAAGTGAGCGCAGCCTCGGGCGAGGACATCCTGCAGCACTCCCTGACGCTCAGCGCGGTGACGCAGGCAGGGCTGTTCTTCAAGTATCTCGGCCTGTGGCTGTGGCCGGACCCGGCGCTGATGTCGATCGACCTGCGCGTGGATTTCGCCGCCGGCTGGAGCCCCGCCTGGATCGCGGCCAAGCTCGCCGGCTTCGCCGCATGCGGCCTGGTGGGTGTGCTGTTGCTCCTGCGCCGCGGCGCCTTCGGCCTCGCGGGATTCGGCCTGCTCTACTTCTGGCTGCTGTTCTTCGTCGAATTCACCGCGGCGCGCTTCCAGGAACCCTTCGTCCTCTATCGCAGCTACCTGTGGGGTCCTGGAATGATCTGCGTGGCGGTGGCCGCGCTGTCACGCCTGCCCCGCCTGGGCGCCGCGGCGGCCGGCCTGCTCGCATGCGTCGTCCTGTCTTACGCGGCGCACGATCGGCTCGTTACGTTCTCGCATCCGCTCTTGCTGTGGGAAGACGCCGTGGCCAAGCTGCCCGAGCGGCCGGTGCCCTGGGGCTCGCGTACGCTCTACGGCCTGGGCCGGGAGTACTTGTACGCGGGCCAGCCGGAGAAGGCGCTCGCCGTCACCGAGCGCTGCGCGCGCGTTTACCCGAAAACCATGGAATGCGTCTATGCACGCGGCGCCGTCCATCTCCAGCTCGAGCAGTTCGAACTGGCGCAGCAGCACCTGCTGCGCGCGCTCGAGATGGCGCCGGAGCGCGGCTTCATCTACCACCGGCTCGGGCTCGCCCTGGAAGGCCTGCAGCGGCAGGACGAGGCGAAGGCGATGTTCGAACAGGCCGTGAAGCATGGCTATGTGGGCGCGCGCATCGACCTGGAGCGGCTCGCTTCGCCCAAGCGCAGCGCGCCGGCGCCCGGCCTGCGCCGGTAGGCGCGCGGCGACCCGCCTGCCGCCCGGTCATAATCCGCGGACGCGCCGCACCAGGGCCGCGGCGACCTGCTCGATGGCGCTCGGCCAGTCGCCGTCGCGCGCCTGCCGGAACAGGCGCATCGACGGATACCACGGGTTGTCGCTACGCTGCAGATGGTAGCGCCAGTCGGGCGCGTACGCGACCAGGACCCACACCGGGACGCCCATCGCGCCGGCAAGGTGCGCGACCGAGGTGTCTATGGTGACCACGAGGTCGAGATTCGCCATGATTGCCGCAGTGTCGCTGAAATCAGCGATCCGCGACGCGATGTCGATCAGGCGCATGCCTGCAGGCGCCATGGCGGCCTGCGCCGCCGCTTCGCCGACCTGCAAGCTGTAGAAGACGGCGCCGGCGGCGCGGGCAAGCGGCGCCAGCTGCTCAAGCGAGATGGAGCGCTTGCGATCGTCCCACTGCTGCGGCCGGCCCGCCCATACGAGCCCGACCTTCATGCCGGCCGCATCCAGCGCGCCGCCCCAGGCGGCGACCTGTTCCGCATTGGCGCGCACATAGGGACCGCTCCACGGTATGTCCTCCGCGGTCGTGCCGAAGATCGCCGGCAGGCTCATGAGGGGCGCATGCGCGGCAAACGCCGGCGGGGACTCGCCGCGCGCGAGCACGCCATGCAATCCCGGAGTGCCCTGTAGCAGGCTGACGAGTTGCGGCTGGCATTCGAGCACCACCGAAGCGCAGCGCGCCGCGACGCGCGGCGCATAGCGCACGAATTGCAGGGTGTCGCCGAGCCCCTGCTCCGCGTGCAGCAGCAGCGTGCCGCTCTCGATCGCGTCGCCATTCCACATCGGCGCCGAGAACCTGCGCGCGGGCTCATTGAACGCCGGAATACGCCAGCGCCACTCGTATTCCCGCCACCCTTCCCGGTACCGGCCAAGAAGGAGCAAAACGAACGAGCGGCTGAAGTGTGCCTGCGCCAGTTCCGGCGCGAGCGCCAGAGCGCGCTCATAGGCGGCCAGCGCCTGTTCGTTGCGGCCGAGCTCGCGGTAAGCGTTGCCGAGGTCGTTGAACGCCATCGCGTCCCCCGGATGCGCCGCGGTGTGGCGTTCGTAATCGGCGACCGCGCGCTCCAGCGCGCGCGCGTCGCGCGCGATGGCCGCGTAGTTCTGGTTCGCCTGCGGCAGTCCCGGATCGAGTTCGAGCGCCCTGCGATACGCGGCAAGCGCCTCCTGCAGCCTGCCCTGCATGTGCAGGACGCACCCGAGATTGTTGTGGGCGCGGGCGTGATCCGCCTGCCGCTGGATGGCGCTGCGGTACGCCGCCTCCGCCTCGACCAGCCGTCCCGCGTCCTGCCACAGCCGCCCCGTGACGTAGTGCGGGGACGCAGCGCGCGAGTCCAGCGCCTCGGCGCGGCGCGCCCACGCCAGGCCTTCCTCGGTGCGGCCCTCGTCCGCCGCGATAGCCGCCAGGAGGCTGAGCGTGCGGAAGTCGTTCGGCGCGCTTTCCAGCAGTGCCACGCCGAGTTGGCGGGCCAATTCGAGATTGCCGGCGGCGTACGCCGCTTCCAGCCGGGCAAGACGCCCCGGTTCCCGGCGCGCGCCAAGACCCAGGCGCCCCCGAATCCAGTTCAGCATGGGTCGCATGGTGCCAAAAAAAAAGGCGCCCCGAAGGGCGCCTTCTTCATGCCGCTGATGCCAGTTCAGCTGCCGCGGCAGGAGCCAGGCAGGAACTTGGCGCTGACGGTCGTGAGGTCCGTCGGGCTGCCACAGCGCCAGCCGAACAGGCCCTCGCCCATGTTGCTCGGGCTGCCGACGGCAATGGCGAGCGTTGTCGAGTTGCCGGCCAGCGGTGCCAAGGACACCACGCTGCCGTTCACCTGCGAGCTGATCCCCTGGACGGTTGCGGTGACCACGCCATTGGCGCTCGTCGCAATGCCGGCGACGTACTTCGACTGCACGCCGCCTTCGCAGCCCCAGTTGTTGATGCCAGGCCCCGTTCCGCCGGACTGGTACACCTCGGTAATCGACGTACGGCAGGCGCTCATCGCCAGAATCACCTCGGACATCTTCGCCCGGATGGTGTAATCCTGGTACGCGGGGAGCGCCACCGCGGCCAGAATGCCGATGATCGCAACCACGATCATCA
>JBBDXL010000138.1:0-2880 GCA_040902335.1 Burkholderiales bacterium | reverse complement strand
GAGTAGCCGCCCACCCGGTGCCAGAGCTCGCGCGGCACGAGCGTCGGCGGCCAGGTGGCGCCGAGCCAGTCGGCGCGCGCGAGCCGGGGCGCCTCGCGCGCGAAGCGCTCGAGATCGAATCGGGCCGGGTCGCGGCCGAAGTCGGACACCACGACGCAGGCGTTGCCGCTCGGGGCCGGCTCGATCATGGTGCCCGAGAGCATGAACATGCTCTTGCGCTTGACGCGCTCGAGCGCGCGCTCGAGCGCTGCGTCCCAGCCGGGGGCCAGGACCATGTCGTCGTTGAGGTACAGGACGTAGTCGCCGCGCGCCTTCTCGCCGGCCAGGTTGACGGCGTGGCAGATCCCGATGTTCGCGTCGCTCGCCGTGTGCTCGATGCCCTCGGCGCGCAGCCAGTCGCGCGTGCCGTCGCTGCCGTCGTTGGCGTGCACGATGAGCTGGTGCTCGCCCGAGGAATGCCGGCGCAGGCTCTGCACGCACAGGCGCAGGAAAGGCAGGTTGTTCCAGGTGGGGATGAGGACGGAGAAGGTCGGCATCGGCGCTCGCGCGCCCTAATACCAGCCGATCAGCTCGAAGCGCTTTCCGCCCCGCAGACGGAACAGCGAGAAGTCGCCGTGGTCCACCGTCAGGATCCCCCGTACGCCGGTTTCCTCCGCGAGCCAGATAAGTGCGGCGTCGGCCAGATCGATTTTCCGGTTCGCGTATTTGCCGAGCGCGAGCGAGAGGTCCGGATACGCCGCCACGGGCACGTCGACCACGGCAAGGCTGCCCTCGTGCGCCCATTCCAGAAGGCGCTGCTTCGCCTGCACGTTGAGGAAAAAGCAGGTTTCGACGATCACGGCCGCCACCGTGACCAGACCGCCGCCGAACTGCTTCAGGAAAAGCCCGGCCTTTGCGTGCAGAGGATCGTTGGCGCGCCCGTAGGCGACGAGAAAACCCGTATCGGCAAGCAGCCTAGCCAAGCGAGGTCCGGTGGCGGAAACGCTGCCGCAGCAGGCGCTTCGAATGGCGCGCCACGTCGCCGACCGTCTTGTCGCTGCCGCGGAACCCCGCGCTCGCCTTGTAGGCGTCCGAGAGCGCGCCGGAGCGGTCGAACAGGTGCTCCAGGGCGCGCTTCACCGCCTCGCTCCTGGTGACCTTGTGCGAGACGCAGTAGTCCGAGAGCTTTTGCTCGACGCGCGGGGGGAGACGGACGGAAATGGGCATGGCCGCGACCTGTAAGACAAAATCGGAGACACTGTACTACGCTCCCTCCGTCGCGCGCAAATGAGCTTGAAGCGAGCGCCCGACTGCTGCGCCCGAGGGCATGAACGCGGTGTGCTCGATGCCTTCCGCGCGCAGCCAGTCGCGCGTGCCGTCGCGGCCTTCGTTGGCGTGCACGATGAGCTGGTGCTGGGCGGAGGAATGCCGGCGCAGGCTCTCCACGCACAGGCGAAGGAAAGGCAGGTTGTTCCAGGTGGGGAGGAGGATCGAGAATGTCAGCATCGGGGGCGGGCCAAGTTTCCCATACAATCATTCCCGCGCGCATGCAAATCGCCTCGTCCGCGAAGGCAGTCCCCGCTCCATTATCATGAAATTCGAACAGTGTTCGTTCGAATTTCATGATACTATCCCCGCATGATCCGGCGACCCGGGCTGGTCTCGCGCGTGCGCGCCGCGCTCCGGCGCAGCCGCGTCGTGGCCCTGGTCGGCCCGCGCCAGTGCGGCAAGACCACGCTGGCGCGCCTGCTCGTCCCCGGCGAGTCGGCCCGCTACTTCGACCTCGAGGACCCGGCGGGCCTGGCGCGCCTCGCCGAACCGATGACCGCGCTCGCCGGCCTCAAGGGCCTCGTGGTCATCGACGAGGTGCAGCGGCGGCCGGACCTGTTTCCGGTGCTGCGCGTGCTCGCCGATCGCAAGCCTCTGCCGGCGCGCTTTCTTGTTCTCGGCAGCGCCTCGCCCGCGCTCCTGCGCCAGTCTTCCGAATCGCTCGCGGGACGGCTGGAGATCATCGAGATCGCGGGCTTCAGCCTGGCGGAGGTCGGCGCGGCCGCGCTCGATCGGCACTGGCTGCGGGGCGGATTGCCCCTGAGCTTTACCGCCCGCACACAGGCCGACAGCGCCCTCTGGCGACGACAATTCGTGCGAACTTTCGTTGAACGGGACCTGCCGCAGCTCGGCAGCAACGTTCCGGCCGAAGCGTTGCGACGCTTCTGGACCATGCTCGCGCATTACCACGGTCAAGTGTGGAACGCGGCCGATCCCGCTCGCTCGCTCGGAGTGTCCGAGCCCGCTGTGCGACGCTACCTTGATCTGCTCACCGGGGTATACATGGTGCACCAGCTCAAGCCCTGGCACCAGAACCTCGGTAAACGGCAGGTGAAGTCGCCCAAGGTATACGTCAAGGACACCGGTCTGCTGCATGCGCTGCTCGGCATCGATACGGCGCAGGAACTGCTGGTGCACCCCAAGAGCGGCGCCTCATGGGAAGGCTATGCCGTCGAAGAAACGCTCAAGGCAGTACAGCCCGAGGAAGCGTACTTCTGGGCCACGCACCAGGGCGCGGAGCTCGACCTGCTGTTGTTCAGGCGGGGCGGGCGGTTCGGCGTCGAAATCAAGCGCGCGGACGCACCCCTCCTGACGCCTTCCATGCGCATTGCGCTCCGCGATCTGAAGCTCGAACACCTCACGGTGCTCTATCCCGGATCCCGGCGCTACGCGCTGGCCGAGCGCATCACGGTCGTGCCCGTCGCCGCCGTGGCCGAAGGACCGGACGCTATATTTCCAAGGCGCAAGGCCGCGCCGGCCAAACGCCGCCGCGGATAGCGCATGAAATCACCGGCGCGGGCTCCCGACGAACGCGGGCGTCGGGGGCGGGCCAAGTTTCCCATACAATCACGG
>JBBDXL010000137.1:0-2899 GCA_040902335.1 Burkholderiales bacterium | reverse complement strand
GTCCGCGAACAGCCTCAAGCGTCGGTCGGTTCGAGCGGGTAGACCAGGTCGGCCTTGAGTGCCTGTCCAGCGAACTCCAGCGCCGCAAGAATCCCCTCGCGCGTAAGTCTCGGGTGAGCCGCCAGCAATTGGTCCATGGTTTCGCCGGCGGCGAGCTTCTCGAGCACGAGTTCGACCGTAATCCGGGTGCCGGCAATCACCGGCTTACCCATCATGACGTCGGCTTTGACTTCAATCAGTCTTTTGGCCATGGGCGCCTCCACACTGAGTATAGCCCAGAGAATTATCCAGCCGGCCCGATGGGTCACACGTTCCGGGGGTTTCCTACCCGTGCATCGTCAGCCCGCCCGAGACGCTGATCGTCTGCCCCGTGATGAAATCCGCATCGTCGCTGGCGAGAAATAGTACCGCTCCCGCGATGTCCCCGGGCTTGCCCAGGCGCCCGATCGGCACCGCGCGGCGATAGGCCTCGCGCAGCTTGTCCGGGTTGCCCGCGCCCTGCATGAACGCTTCGAGCATCGCGGTTTCGGTCAGCCCCGGGCACACGGTATTGAGGCGCACGCCCTTCGACGCGAGCTCGCGCGCGAGCGTCTTGGTCAGCGCGATGATGCCGCCCTTGCACGCGGAGTAGGGAGCTTCGCCCGAGGAGCCTACGCGCCCCGCATCCGACGCAATGTTCACCACCTTGCCGCCGCCGCGCTCGGCCATGCCCGGCAGCACGCAGTGCAGGAGGTTCATCGGCCCTACGAGGTTGATGGCGATGATCTTCTGCCAGAACGCCGGGTCGGTGGCGAGGAACGGCTTGAACATGTCCCAGCCCGCGTTGTTGACGAGGATGTCCACCGCACCCGCCGCGGCCACCGCCTTCTGCACTGCCGCGTAGTCGGTGATGTCGACGCTCGGCTCGGCCTTCAGGTCGAAGACCACGACCTTGGCGCCTTCCGCCTTGAAGCGCTCCACGATCGCGGCGCCGATGCCGGCGGCGCCCCCGGTGACGATCGCGGTCTTGCCTTTCAGTCCCTTCATCGCTTTTCCTCCGGAATGACGGCGGTGGCCTCGAGCTCGATCTTACCCGGCGCATCGAGCAGGTCGGCGACGAAGATCATGCTCATCGCCGGGTAGTGCCGGCCCATGAGCGCTTTCCATATTTTTCCGAGCTGCGGCCGCGCCGCGAGGTACGCGGGCTTGTCGCAGCAATACGCGGTCATGCGGCAGATGTGCTCGGCGCGCCCGCCCGCCTCGGCGAGCACGGCGAGCACGTTCTTCAGCGCCTGCTCGAACTGCGGCGCGATGTCTGCGGACTGGAATTTCTGCGCCGCGTCCCACCCCACCTGGCCGGCGACGAAGACGACGCGGCCCTGCGCTTCGATGCCGTTGGCGTAGCCGGCGGGCGGCGCCCAGCTTTGCGGCTGCAGCACTCTCATTCGGTCGCGCGCGCCGGGTCGGGGTCTTCGTCCCAGCCCGCCTCGGGCTGCGGCACGCGCCGCATCCAGTCGCGGATCAGGCGCACGTGCTCGCGCTCCTCGTCCGCCATCTCCAGCGCCGCCTTGCGCACGCCCGGCGGCGCCTCGCCGGCGGCGATGCCCTCGAAGTACTGCTGCGCCTGCAGCTCGCAGCGCAGCGCGATCTCGAGCGCGTGGTACGGCTGCATCAGGTAGTGCACCGCGTCCGCCGCCGCGGTTTCCGGCCCCTCCGGGGATTCCCAGGCGCAGGCGGGCGCCAGCGCGGGCAGGCTCGGCCAGCCCATCTCCTCCAGGATGCGCTTGGCGTGCAGCGACTCGATGTGCGAGAGCTTGCGGAACAGTTCCGCCACCTCGCGGTTGTTGTGGGTGTCGAGCTGCTCGGCGAACAGCGCGTAGCGCTCGGTCGCCTCCAGCTCCATGGCGTAGGCGCGCGCCATGAAGTCGTCTAGAGTCGGAACTGGCATTCGAGCTCCTCCACTGTCTGCGATGCGCCGTTCCCGGATCGATACGGCGCGCGGTGTCCCTGGTACAGCACGCCGATGTTGAAGCCGTCGTCGGTCATCAGGCGCCGCGCGGCGCGCCCCGGGTCGTCGGTGGGCGCCACCGGCGCCGGGTGCGCCATGTTCTTCCACTCGCGCTGCTCGGGGCGGAAGGTGACGCAGGGCGAGAGCACCTCGATGAACGAGAAGCCCGGATGGCGCACGGCCTGCTCGATCAGCGCGGCGCAGCCGTTCGGATCGCCCGAGAACGCGCGCGCGATGAAGTTGGCGCCCGAGGCGAGCGCGATCACCAGCGGGTGGAACTCGCGCAGCCCGGTGCCGCCGGGGGCGAGCTTCGAGGACCAGCCGGGCTCGGTGGTGGGCGAGGGCTGGCCCTTGGTCATGCCGTAGACGTGGTTGTCCATCACGATGTAGGTGAGGTCGACGTTGCGGCGGCAGGCGTGCAGGAAGTGGTTGCCGCCGATCGAGTAGCCGTCGCCGTCGCCGCTCGCCACCAGCACCGTGAGGTCGGGGCGCGCGGCCTTGAGGCCGGTAGCCACCGGCAGCGCGCGCCCGTGCACGCCGTGAAAGCCGTAGCACGCGGTATAGGCGGGGATGCGCGAGGAACAGCCGATGCCCGAGACCACCGCGACGTTCTCGGGCTTCAGGCCGAGCGCGGCGAGCGCCTTGGTGATCGCCGAGAGCACCGAATAGTCGCCGCAGCCCGGGCACCAGACGGGCTTGGTGGCGGACTTGAATTCCTTGGCCGGTGCGTTCATGCGCGGCTCCATTGCGCGAGCGCGGCGCGGATCTCGGCGGGGCGGAAGGGCAGCGGCCCGGGGCGGCGCAGGCTTTTCACCTCGCCGGGCAGGTCGTACTCGGCGCGCAGATACTTCAGGAACTGCCCGCTGTGGTTCTGCTCGAGCACCAGCACGCGCTTCACGCCCGCGAGCGCGC
>JBBDXL010000136.1:0-20741 GCA_040902335.1 Burkholderiales bacterium | reverse complement strand
TGGTGTGCCTGCAGTGCGGGCGCGTCGAGGAGTTCTACGACGCCGAGATCGAGCAGCGCCAGAGCGAGGTGGCGCGCAAGCGCGGCTTCGAGCTGCACGGCCACTCGCTCGCCCTGTACGCCGATTGCACCAAGCCGGACTGCCCGAACCGCAAGGACGCGCGCGTCTAGCCTGCGTCGAGCAGCTCCGCCGCGTGCTTGCGCGTCGTGGCGGTGATCTCGGCGCCGCCGAGCATGCGCGCCAGCTCTTCGACGCGCGCCGCGCGATCCAGGCGCGCGGCGCCGACCCAGACCTTGCCGCGCGCGTCCGAGCGCACCACCGTCCACTGCTCGTCGCCCTGCGCCGCCACCTGCGGCAGGTGCGTCACGCACAGCACCTGCCGGTCCTTGCCGAGCTTCTTCAGCGCGCGGCCCACCGTTTCCGCCACGGCGCCGCCGATTCCGGCGTCTACCTCGTCGAACACCAGCGTGGCGACCGGCGAAGCCTTGGCCGTGACCAGCTGGATTGCCAGGCTCACCCGGGACAACTCCCCGCCCGAGGCGACTTTCGCGAGCGGCCGCAGCGGCAGGCTCGGGTGCGATGACACCTCGAATTCGACCTCTTCCATGCCCGCCGCGGTGGGCGCCTCGAGCGCGTGCAGCGCGACCGAAAAGCGCCCGCCCTTCATCGCCAGCTGCTGCATGCGTTCGGTAACTGACTTGGAAAGGGCCTGCGCCGCGCCCTTGCGCTTGGCCGAGAGATTCTTCGCCGCCGCACCGTAGCGGGCCTCGGCGGCCGCCACTTCGCGCCGCAGCACCTCGGGGCTCGCCGCGAGTTCCAGTTCCCGATAGCGCAGCGCCAGTTCCTTCTCCAGCGCCGGCAGCCCGGCGGGCTTGACGCGGTACTTGCGCCCCGCCGCATGCAGCGCCTCGATGCGCTCCTCCAACTCCCGCAGCGCCTCCGGATCGAGATCCACGCGCGATGCGTACTCGCGCAGGCTGCGCGCCGCTTCGGCCGCCTGCGCCTCGGCCGACTCGAGCATCTCGACGATCGCCTTCAGGTGCCCGTCGTGCTCCGACAGCGCGCGCAGTCGCTTGGCGACCGCGCTCAGCCGCGGCAGGCAGGCGCCGTCCGCCTCGGACAGGGTCTCCAGCGAGGATTGCGCGCCGGCGAGCAGGCTGGAACCGTGCGCCAGGCGCTGGTGCTGCGCGGCCAGATCATCCCATTCGTCGTCCTTCAGGACGAGCATCTTCAGCTCGGCGAGCTTTTCCTGCAGCTCCGCGCGCTCGGATTCCCGCTTGGCGAACTGCTGCTCTGCCTCGGTGGCAAGCGCCTCCAGCCGCTTCCATGCGCGCCAGGCGTCAGCGCAGGTGCGCGCGATTTCCTGCGCGCCCGCGTGCGCGTCCAGCAGATCGCGTTGCGCGGCGCCGCGCAGCAGCGACTGGTGTTCGTGCTGGCCGTGGATGTCCACCAGGCGCTCGCCCGCTTCCCTGAGCTGCGCCAGCGTCGCGGAATGCCCGTTGAGGAAGCATCGCGAGCGGCCCGAGCGGTCGATCGCCCGGCGCAGGATGACATTGCCCGGATCGCCTTCCAGCCCGGCGTCGGCAAGATATTTTTCGAGGGGACTGTCCTTCGGCACCTCGAATTCCGCCGACAGCTCGGTCCGCTCCGCGCCTTCGCGCACCAGCGACGCGTCGGCGCGCCCGCCGACCAGCAGCTCGATGGCATCGACCAGGATGGACTTGCCGGCGCCCGTTTCGCCGGTGAGCGCCGTAAAGCCCGGCCCGGTCTCGAGCTCCACGTGCTCGACGATCACGAAGTCCCGGATTGCCAGAGCGCGCAGCATATCGAGTCGAGGCTTAGCGTCGGGGCAACGCGTCAGTCTTCCGGCTTGCTCCCCGTCGATTCGCCCCAGCTCAGCTTCTCGCGCAGCATGGCGAAATAGCTGTAGCCCGGCGGGTGCACGAAGCGGATCGCGTCGGCCGAGCGCTTGAGCAGCAGCCGGTCGCCCTGCGCCAGCTCGGTGAGGGCGAAGCCGTCGAAATGGGCGCGCGCATCGTGCGCGCGCAGCAGCACGATCTCGATCGCACTGCGGTCGCTTACGCTCACCGGCCGTGCCGACAGCACGTGCGGATTGAGCGGCACCAGCGCGAAGGCGGCAACGCCCGGCTGCAGGATCGGGCCCTGCGCGGAAAGCGCGTACGCCGTCGAGCCCGTCGGCGTCGCCACGATCAGGCCGTCGGCGCGCAGGGCGTACACGTACTCGCCGTCGATGCGCACCTCGACCTCGATCAGGCGCCCCTGCGAGCCCTTGCCGACCACCGCCTCGTTGAGCGCCACGGTATGCAGGACGCGCGACGCGCCGCGCATGATCTGCGCATCGAGCAGCGCGCGCTCTTCGAGGCTGTACCGGCCGTCGAGGATCGCCCCCACGGAATCGCGCATGTCCTCGAGCGCGATGTCGGTCATGAAGCCGACCCGGCCCTGGTTGATGCCGGCGAGTGGCACCTTGTGCCGCGCCAGGCTGCGCGCCGCCGCCAGCATGGTGCCGTCGCCGCCCAGCACCAGGGCCAGGTCGGCGAACGCGCCGATCTCGTCGTAGCCCGCGGCGTCCTCGCCGTCGCCGATGCGCGCCGCGGTCTCGCGCTCCACGCGCACCTCGCAGCCGCGCTCGCGCAGGAACCGGCGCAAGGCGCGCAGCGAATCGGCGATCCCGGGCGTGTGCTTGCCGATCAGCGCGACGCGGGCGAAGGCCGGCTTGGGCATCGCCGCATTCTAACCGCATGTGTAGAATGCAGCGCATGCTCGACAAGCGCGCGCAGATCCTGCTGAAGACGCTGATCGAGCGCTACATCGCCGAAGGGCAGCCGATCGGCTCGCGCACGCTCTCCCGGCACTCGGGGCTCGACTTGTCGCCGGCCACCATCCGCAACGTGATGTCCGATCTCGAGGAGCTCGGCTTCATCGCCAGCCCGCATACCTCCGCCGGACGCATTCCGACGCCCGCGGGCTACCGCTTCTTCGTCGATACGCTGCTGGTGGTGAAGCCGCTCGGCTCGGGCGAGCAGCGCCGGCTCGAGGATCAGCTGCATCCGGACAATCCGCAGCGCGCCATCCAGTCGGCCTCGCAGATCCTGTCGCAGCTGACGCAGTTCGCCGGCGTGGTGATGACGCCCCGGCGCCGCGCGCTCGCCTTCCGCCAGATCGAGTTCCTGCGCCTATCGGAGAAGCGCGTGCTGCTCATCGTCGTCACGCCGGAGGGCGACGTGCAGAACCGCGTCCTGTTCACGGAGCGCGACTACTCGCCCGCCGAACTGGTGTCCGCGGCCAACTACCTCAACCAGAACTACGCCGGGCACCGCTTCGAGGACGTGCGCCAGCGCCTGCGCGAGGAGCTGCACGAGATCAAGCAGGACATGATGCAGCTGATGAACGCCGCGCTCGAGGCCGGCAACCGCGCCCTCGAGGAAGGCAGCGAGCCCTACGTCATCTCCGGCGAGCGCAACCTGCTCACCGCGCAGGACCTGTCGCACGACCTGCGGCGCCTGCGCCAGCTGTTCGAGCTGTTCGAGCACAAGACGACGCTGCTGCAGATCCTCGATCTGTCGCTGCGCGGCCAGGGCGTGCAGGTGTTCATCGGCGGCGAGTCGGGCGTCAGCGCGCCGGACGACGTCAGCGTGGTCACCGCGCCCTACAAGGTCGACGGCGAGGTGGTCGGCACCGTCGGCGTCATCGGCCCGTCGCGCATGGCCTACGACCGCGTGGTGCCCGTCGTCGACGTCACCGCGAAGCTTCTGTCGAGCGCGCTGTCCAAGCTCTGAACGGCATACTTCTCGTCAATCTGGGCACGCCGGCGGCGCCGACGCCGCCCGCGGTGCGCGTCTATTTGGCCGAGTTCCTCTCGGACCCGCGCGTGGTCGAACTGCCGCGCTGGCTGTGGCTGCCGATCCTGCACGGCATCGTCCTGCGCCGGCGGCCCGCGGCGTCCGCGCGCAAGTACGCGAAGATCTGGACCGCCGAGGGATCGCCGCTCGCGGTGCATACCGCGCGCCAGGCGGAGCTGCTGCGCGCGGCCACCGGCCTGCCGGTGGAGTACGCCATGCGCTACGGCGCGCCGAGCATCGCGTCGGCGCTGCGCAAGCTGCCCGCCGGGCCGCGCGTCGTCCCCCTGTATCCGCAGTACGCGCGCAGCACGACGGAGTCGATCCGCGACGTGGTCGGCCGCGACGCGGACTTCGTGGAGCAGTTCCACGAGCATCCGGGCTACATCGCCGCGCTCGCCGCGCTCGTGGCGGAGCGCCCCGACGTGCTGGTGATGAGCTTTCACGGCCTGCCGCAGCGGGCCGTGGAGCGCGGCGACCCGTATCGGGACCAGTGCCTGCGCACGGCACGGCTGCTCGCCGAGGCGCTGCGACTGCCGGCGCACGGGTACCGGGTCACGTTCCAGTCGCGCTTCGGCCCGGCCCGGTGGCTGCAGCCCTATACCTCGGACGTGCTCGCCGAGCTCGGCGCGGCCCGCACGCGCCGCGTGCATGTGATCTGCCCCGGCTTCGTGGCCGATTGCCTGGAGACGCTGGAAGAGATCGGCATCGAGGGGCGGAGAATCTTCGTCGACGCGGGCGGCGGCGAATTCCGCGCCCTGCCCTGCCTCAACGAGTCGCCGCGCTGGATCGAGGCGCTCGCGGCGATCGCTACGGCTTCGGCCTGACCCGCTCGTCGACCTTGCGGTGCGCCTTCTCGACGCCCTTTTGCGTGGCGGTGGCGGCGCGGTCGACGCCCCGGCCGGCGGCCTTCGCGCCGCGCTCGATGCCCTTGCCCGCCCTGTCGAGCGCTGGGCTCACCTTTTTCCCGGTGCGTTCCAGAAACTCCCCGGTCTTGCGCGCCGCGCGCTCCAGGGCGCTTTCTTCCGCCTGTGCCGAAGGCAGCATGGCGAGCAAGCCGATGAAGACCAATTTCCGCATATCGTCTCCTAGCCGCGCGCGGCGAGCTGCACGTTGGCCTGCATCAGCCGCTCGATCAGCACGCGCATGAACGCCTTGTTGAGGCTCACCTGGCAGGCGTCGGTGGCGGCGCGCAGCGTCTGCGCCTTGATCTCGATCACCGTGACGTCGCCGAGCGCCGTGATGGTGGTGGTACGCCGGGCGAGGTGTTCGGTGAAATACAGGATCTCGCCGAAGCAGCCGCCCGGCTTGACGGTGTTCAGGTTCTTGCCCGAGAGCGTGACGCTCACCTCGCCCGCGATCAGCAGGTAGAAGCTGTCGCCGTGGTCGCCCTCGCGGATGATCACCGTGCCCGCCGGGATCTTCTTCCACGCGCCGATGCGCACCACTTCCCACAGCGCGACGTCGCCGAAGCCCTCGAAGAACGCCATCTGCCGCAGCTCGTTGAACTTCGCCGAGTCCGAAAGCGTGTCGCCCAAGAGCTGCAGCGTGCCGAAGGCCTGGCTCAATTCCTTGCCGAAGTCGAGCCACGAGGGGTAGCGCCCGGCCGGCTCCTTGTGCATGGCACGCATCACGACCTTGTCCAGCAGGGACGGCAGCTCCGGCCGCAGCATCGCCGGACGCAGCGGCGGCGTATTCAGAATGGCGTAGCTGAGCGCCGCCTGCGTCGACGCCTGGTACGGGAGGCGCCCGGTCAGCAGGCGGTACATGGTGACGCCCAGCGAGTAGATGTCGGTCTGGTGCGTGAGCGGCTCGATGCGGATCTGCTCGGGCGACATGTAGGCCGGCGAGCCGATGCCCGAGATCTGCGTCGTCTCCTGTCCCGGACGCTGCTGGAACGAGGCGCCGAAGTCGCTCACCTTGGTCTCGCCCGCGCGCGACAGCAGGATGTTGCCGGGCTTGATGTCGCGGTGGATGACGCCGTGCTGGTACGCGTATTCCAGCGCGCGGATGCACTTGAAGATGATCTCCACCACCTTGTCGAGCGGCAGCAGCGTCGCCACGTCGGCGTGCGCGTCGAGCGCCGTGCCGGCGACGTACTCCATCACCAGGTAGCTGTGGTCGGGCTCCGCCACGGCGTCGAGGATGTCGACGATGTGCGGGTGATTGAGCTTGCCGGCGAGCGACGCTTCCGCGAGGAACGACTTGTGCATCATGCGCTCGGTCTGCGGATCGGCGTCCTGGTCGAACAGGAACACCTTGATCGCCACCTCGCGGTCGGCGAACGGGTCGCGCGCCAGGTACACGTGGCTGGTGGCGCCGCGGCCGATCTCGCGCAGGATCGGATACTTGCCGAGCTGCACCTGCGGCTCGAACGCCGGCGCGCCGCCGCCGCGCGCGCTAGGCTGCGATGGCGGCATCGGCCTGGCCGGCGACGAATTCGCCGATCAGTTGCAGCAGCTCGGCCTCGGGGTAGGGCTTGCCGAGGAAGGCGTTCACCCCCAGCTGCAGCGCCTGGTTGCGGTGCTTGTCCGCGGTGCGCGAGGAGATGACGATGATCGGGATGTGGCGCGTGCGCGGATCCGCGCGCAGCTGCCGCGTCAGGTCGAACCCGTCCATGCGCGGCATTTCGATGTCCACCAGCATGACGGCGGGCATCAGGTCTTTCATCTGCTCGAGCGCGTCGACGCCGTCCTTGGCCGTGAGCACCTGGTAGCCCTCGCGCTCCAGCAGGCGGCCGGTGATCTTGCGCACGGTGAGCGAATCGTCCACCACCATGACCACCGCCAGCGCGGCCGGCTGCGCCGGTGCGACGGTGCGCTCCGGGGCGAGGCGCGCGCGCTGCGCCAGCATCACCGGGTTGACGATCAGCACGATGCTGCCGTCGGCGAGGACGGTCGCGCCCGCGACGCCGGGCACGCGCGCCAGCTGCGGGCCGATGCTCTTGACGACGATTTCCCGGTTGCCGACGAGCTCGTCCACGTGCAGGGCGACGCGCTGCATGCCGCTGCGCAGCAACAGCACCGAGTGGTACCCCTGGGTCGTGGCCGGCGCCGCGCCCCCCAGCAGCTGCGCCAGCCCGTGCAGCGGGTAGAGGCCGTCCTGGAACTCGATCTCGCCCTTGCCGAGATGCTCGGCGAGCGCCCCGGAGCGCAGCCTCAGCACCTGGGCCACCATGGCCGAGGGCACCGCCAGCACGTTGCTGCCTGCGCGCACCAGCACCGCCTGCGTCACCGCGAGCGTGAGCGGCAGGTAAATGGTGAAAGTCGTGCCCCGGCCGCGCTCGCTCGCCACCTCGATGCGCCCGCCGAGAGCGGTGACCTCGTTTTTCACCACGTCCATGCCGATGCCGCGGCCGGCGAGCTCGGTGACCGCATCGGCCGTGGACAGGCCGGAGGCGAAGATCAGCTGCGTAGCCTCGGCGACGTCGGGCGCTGCGCCGGCCGGCAGCAGGCCGCGCTCCTCGGCTTTGCGCCGCAGCCGCTCCAGGTCGATCCCGGCGCCGTCGTCGCTCACGGTGAGGACGATTTCGTTCGCTTCCTGGCGCAACGCGAGCGCTATGCGCCCGCTCTCCGGCTTGCCCGCCGCGGCGCGCTCCGCGGGCGACTCCAGGCCGTGCGCCAGCGCGTTGCGCAGCATGTGCTCGAGCGGCGCGCCGAAGCGCTCCAGCACGCTGCGGTCGAGCTCCACCTGGCTGCCCTGGATCTCGAGCTCGGCCTGCTTCTCCAGCTCGCGCGTGGTCTGTCGCACGATGCGGTACAGGCGCTCCTCGAGGATCGAGAACGGCACCGCGCGCATGCGCATCAGCGCCTGCTGCACGTCGCGGCTGACGCGCGACTGGTGCGTGAGCGCGGCGTCGGTCTCGCCGAGACTCTTGAGCAGCGTCTGCTGAATCGAGGTGGCATCGTACAGGCTTTCCGCCATCAGGCGCGTGAGCTCCTGCAGCCGCGTATAGCGGTCGAACTCGAGCGGGTCGAATTCCCGGTCGCGCTCCTCGAGCACCGACAGGCGCGACTGCATCTGGCTGTCGGCCTGGATCTCGACCTCGCGCAGCTGGCTGCGCAGCCGCGCGATGCTGTCGGAGAGGTCGCCGATCGACTGCTTCACCGAGCGCAGCTCGCCCTCGATGCGCGAGCGCGCGATGCTCACTTCGCCGGACTCGTTGATCAGCTGATCGAGCGTGTCGGCATTGATGCGCAGCATCGACGCCGGGCTGGGCAGCGGCGCCTCGGCTGCACCCGCGGCGGCCGCCGGCGCCTCGGGAATCTCCGGCCCCGCCGCCATGCGCTCGAGGTCGAGACTCAGGCGGTCCATCTTTTCTTCCAGCTCATCGAACAGCGCCGGCGCCAGGACCTGCGCCTCGATCGCCGCCTCGATGCGGCTCTCCATGATGTGCGTCAGCTCGCCGAGCCGGATCGCGCCCGCCATGCGCGCGCTGCCTTTCAGCGTGTGCAGCGCGCGCTGCAGCGACTGCTGCACCCGCGCATCCTCGGGATTCGCTTTCCAGTCGCGCAGGTCGCTGCCGATCAGCGGCAGCAGCTGCTGTGCTTCTTCGAGAAAGACCGGCAGCAGCTGCGGGTCGATGTCGTCGCGCATGACGCGCTGCTCGCGGCCGCCGGACTGCGCCGCGGGCTGCGGCCGCGGCGCCGCCGCCGGACTTGGCGCCGGCGCGCGCAACCGCGCGATCAGCTCGTGCAGTCCCTGCACCAGGGCCGGCGCCGCCTGCGGCGGCTCGCGGCGCGCCAGCGCTTCGGCCATGGCGCGCAGGTTGGCCACCGCCACCTGCACCATGCCGGCGTCGGCGGCGGCCGTGTGGCGCGCGTACGGCATCCACTGCTCGAGCGCCTCGGCGAGCGCGGCGACTTGCACGAACCCGGTGGTGCGCGAGCTGCTCGCCAGGGTGTGCGCGGCGCGCACGAATTCGGCCGGCGCCTCGCTGCCGAAGTCCCGGCGCCACAGCGCGCACTGCGCTTCCAGGGTGGCCGCATGCTGCGCCGCCTCGCGCATGTAGATCTCGAAAAAGCTGCGCGCGAGGCGCAAGCCGCCGATGTCCAGCTCTTCGGGCTCGGGCTCCGGTTCAGGTTCCGGCTCGGGCGCGAGTTCGCGTTCGAGCACCGACGCCGGCGCCGGCGCGGAAGGCGGCTCGGGTGCAGGCGCCGTTTGCGGCGCGGCCGGCGGCGCCTCGTTCTTCAGCTCTCTCGCGCGCGCCACGATACCGGTGCCGTCGATCTCGCCGGGCAGGCTGCCGCCGGTGAGCTTGCCCACCCAGTCCGCGAAGCACGCGCTTGCCGACTCGATGAGGTCCAGCAGCGCGGGCGTGGCCGGACGCTGCTGCTCCAGCCACTTGTTCATGACCTGCTCGATTTCCCAGGCCACTTCGCCGAGGTCCATCAGGCCGACCATGCGGCCGCTGCCCTTCAGCGTGTGGAAGCCGCGGCGCAGGGTGGTCAGCGCGTCCTTGTCCAGCGGCTGCTCGCGGCAGACCGGCAGCGCGGCATCGACGGCCGCGAGCACGTCGCGCGCCTCTTCCAGGAACACCGCCAGCAGCTCCTCGTTGACCTGCGCTCGCGGCGCCACGGGCGCCGGCAGCGGCGGTTCCCGCTGCAGCGCGCCCGGCAGAACGACCGTGGAATCGAAGCCGCGCTCCTCGGCCGGCGCATGCGCCTTCTCATAGCGGCGGAAGAACAGCTCTACGGCCTGCTCCGCGGGCTCGCGCCCCTGCAGGCAGGGATCGAGGAAGAAGCCCACGCTCGAGAGCCCCTCGGCGATCCAGTCCAGGTCGTGCCCGTCGCGGTCGTCGTGTCCGGGCGCGGCGCAGGCGTCGATCAGCTGTTCGCACACCGGCAGGATTTCCGCGGCACGCGAGAAGTCGAGGACGTTCAGCGCGCCGTGGATCTGCCGCAGGTAGGGCGCCAGGCCGCGCAGGGCGCTGCGCTTGCCCGGATCGCGCGCGAATGCGTCCAGCACCTGCTCCACATGCTGCAGGTTGGACGCGATCTCGCGCGCCACCTGCGCGCGCAGCTGCATGGCGCCGATGCGCTCGCTCAGGTCGGCGCGCAGCCCGGGCGGCGGCTCGCCGCTCGACCTGCCCTTGGCCGCGTCGAGCAGCCACCCGCCCATGATGCCGATCTGCTCGCCGATGTCGGCCGCGGGGTCGGAGAAGTTCTCGACCACGCTTTCCGCGAGCAGGAACGCCGACGCCATCTCGATCACCAGGAGCTGGCCCTGCGCCGCGTACGGGTCGGGCAGGCGCGTCGCCACCAGGGCGATGGCGTCGAGCAGCCTGACGAGGTGGGGATTGCCGAGCGCGCCGGCCTTCGTCTTGAACGAGCCGACCAGCTCGCGGAAGCGCGCCGCGCTTTTCGGCTCGCCCGCGACGTACTGCAGCCACATGCTTTTCAGCGCCTCCAGGCGCGAGCGCACGTCGCTCAGCGCGGGCTGCAGCCAGTCCATGTCGAATTCCGCGACCTCGCCGGCCTGCGGCTCGGGGAACAGGCTGTCGAGCAGATACAGCTGTTTCACCTCGCGGATGCGCGGCGTCGCCGGCTTGCATTTCGCCACCGCGTAGAGCACGTCGCGCAGCAGCGTCTCGCTCACCGTCGCCGCGCCCGCGGCCAGGTCGCGCATCTGGAAGTCGAGCTTGTTGCACAGCGCCTTGGAGCGCGCCAGCCCTTCGGCGTCCGGGGGCTCGCCCAGGCCCTCCACCAGCGCCGGCGCCGCCCACCACAGCGCGCGCGGCTCGGGCAGCTGCGCCGCAACCTGGTGCAGCGCGTCGAGCGCCTGGCGCATCTCCGGCAAACCGCCCTGGCCGCGCAGCAACGCGAGCAGCCCGCGCTGGAACAGCGCGCGCTGCGTCTGCAGGAAGCGCTTGAGCTCCTCCGCGCGCAGCGTCCTGGAGCCGGGATGGGCAGGCGCCTGCAGCGTGAGTTCGGGGTAGAACAGGTCCTTCTCGGAAACGCCCTGCGCGCCTTGCAGCTCGCTCAGCTCGCGGTAGATCGGAAACAGGCGCAGCGGTACGTTGGCCTGGCCGCGCTCCAGCCCGTCGACGTACTCCTTCAGCGCCAGCACGGCGCGGTCGATGGCGCCCACGGCCGCGACGTTCGGTCGCGCGCCATCGACGCCCGAGAAGCCGCCCTCGATGGCCTCGCAGAAGCGCGTAGCCCCGGCCAGCCCCACCATGCGCAGCGCGCCGCTCACCTGATGCAGGTGTTCCTGGCAGGAGCCGAGCGCCGCCGTGTTCTCCGGATCGGCCACGAAGCGGGCGATGTGCTCGTGCACGAGCGACAGCGCCTGGTCCACCTCGGTGGTGATCCAGGACAGGATGGTGGTGGAGGCGGTGCCCATGGCCCTCGTCAGGCGAGCTTGAAGCCGGCCACCGAGGCCTTCAGCCCGTTCGCCAGCTCGGTCAGGCGCTCGGCGGAGGCCGCCGTGGTGCGCGTGCCGTCGGTCGTCAGCTGCGTGATGGCCAGGATCCCCTGCATGGCCTCGGCCACGCGCGTCGCCGAAGCGGCCTGCTGCTCGGTGGCGTTGGAGATGGAGCCGATCAGCTCGGCGAGCTGGTTGGAGACGTGCTCGATCTCGCGCAGCGCGCGATCGGCTTCGTCCGCGGTCTTGGTGCCCTCGACCACGCCGCGCGTGCTGCGCTCCATGGCTTCGACCGCGTCCTGCGTGTCGCGCTGAATCGACTTCACGATCGCGCCGATGTGCTTGGTCGCCTCCGCGGAGCGCTCGGCGAGGCGCTGCACCTCCTCCGCGACCACCGTGAAGCCGCGCCCCGCCTCGCCCGCGGAGGCCGCCTGGATGGCGGCGTTCAGCGCCAGCACGTTGGTCTGCTCGGTGATGTCCGAGATGAGCTGCACGATCTCGCCGATCTCCTGCGACGATTCGCCCAGGCGCTTGATGCGCTTGGAAGTTTCCTGGATCTGCTCGCGGATGTCGTTCATGCCGCGGATCGCGTTCTGCACCGCCTGCGCGCCCTTCTCGGCGGCGTGCAGCGAGGTCTCCGCCACCTTGGCGGAGTCGCCGGCGCTTTTCGACACTTCGCTCATCGAGCGCGCCATCTGCGTCACCGACTGGCCGGTGCCCTGGATCTCCACGGCCTGCTGCTGCGCCGCCTGCAGCAGCTGCGAGGCCGTGGTCTGCGCCTCCGTCGTCGCCGTGGTCACCTGCTGCGCGGCGGTGTTGATGCCGACCACCAGGCGGCGCAGCTCGTCGATGGTGTAGTTGATGGAGTCGGCGATGGCGCCGGTGATCTCCTCGGTCACCTGCGCGCGCGCGGTGAGGTCGCCGTCCGCGAGGTTGCCGATCTCGTCGAGCAGCCGCAGGATGGCCTGCTGGTTGGACTTGTTCTGCCCCTCGCTCTCCTCCGCCCGGCGCCGGCTGTCGGCGATGTACACCATGCCGATCAGCCCCAGCACGGCAAGCGCCAGCAGCGACAGCGCGCCGAGCGCGATGAAGTTGGTGCGGCGCTTGGCAGCATCGGCCTCGAACGCGGCGCTCAGGCCCTCGGCCGAGCGCAGCAGCGCCTCGCTGTCGTTGAAGATCTCGAACGCCGCGCGCTTGGCGCCGACCAACCGCGCCTGGTTGCCCAGGATGTCGCTGACGGCGCGCTGGTAGTCGGCGAACGCCCCCTGCAGCTCGCCCAGCTTGCCGCGCATTTCGGCGTCGGATACGCGGGCGATGCGCAGTGCGTCGCTGCCCTGCAGCAGGCCCTGCAGCGTATCGCGATAGGTGTTGGTGTCCTTGCCCAGCAGGAACGCCACCTCCGGGTCGACGATGTCTTCGGCGAGCATGACGTTGGCGTTCTTCGCCATGCGCTGCGTGAGCATCGTGAGCTGCGCCGTGATCGCGTTGTGGCGCGCCGTGCCGCCCTTTTGCACGCTCAGCGCCGCGATCTCGTCGGTCAGCTCCTGCAGCACGGGGTTGTTGGCGTTGATCGCGCGCACCGCGGCGCCCAAAGCGACGAGATTGCGCTCCTCGTCGATCACCAGCGCCGCGTTGCGCTCGGTCTTGCCCCAGGCGCGGTCGAGCGCGTTCAGCGACGGCTGCACGTCCTGCGGCGTCGGCGGCAGATCGACGCCGCCGGCCACGCCGCCGAAGGCGAGCAGCCGGATGATCGAGGCGAATTCGTCGCGGCTGCCGCGCAGCTGCTTGAAGGCCTCGGCGTTGCCTTGCGAGGACTGTTGCGCCGCCTTCGCCAGGCGCTGCGAGAGCATCTGCAGCTTGCCGACGCTGGCGATGTAGAGCGTGCCGAAGGTGCCCTGGCGCGTGTCGTAGACGACAACGGCCGCGATCACGGCGAGCAGCAGCACCAGCGCGCCGATCAGCGCCTGCAGCTGGCGCGTGGTCGACAGACGGCCGATGAGCGCCCGCCCGCCCGCGCGAGGCGCGGCGCGCTTCGCGTCCGTGGGCGCGCCGGCGTCGCCGCCGCGCCCGAGGAACGGCAGTTTGAAAGTGCCCAGATTGATTGCCATCACAGTCCCCTTATCGCAAGAATTTTCCGCCGCGGCCGATGATCGTCAGGTCGACGAACTTCGAGCCCGCGCGGTTGGTGGGCGAGTAGCTCACGAAGAAGCCGCCGAGGTCGACGTCCTGCATCTTTTCCAATGCCGCGATATAGCTGTCGCGCGTCAGGTTCCTGCCCGCGCGCCTTAGGCCTTCGACCGCCACCTTCGCCGAGAGGAATCCCTCCATCGCGCTGAAGTTGTAGTCGGTGTATCCGGCCTTCGCTGCCAGCTGCTGGTACTCCTTCACCACGGGGACCGCGCGCCCCCACGGAAACGGCACGACCTGCGAGATCGCGACGCCGACGCCGTCCTTGCCCAGCGCGTCGGCGAGCGCTTTGCTGCCGACGAACGACACGTTGTAGAAGGTGGCGTTGCTGCCGGCTTTCTGCATCTGCCGGATGAATTCGGCGCAGGAGGTGTACTGGCTGATCATGACCACGGCGTCCGGCTTCACCGCGTTGATCGTCTTCACGGCCTCCTCGACCTTCACGGTGTTGCGCTCGACGGTGCCGGTGGCCGAGAGCGTCATGTTGCGCTTCTTCACCGCGATCTCCGTGCCCCTCAGGCCCGCCAGCCCGTAGTTGTCGTCCTGGTAGAACACCGCGATGCTTTTGCCACCGATCGACACGATCTGCTCGACGATTTTCTCCGTTTCGTCGTAGTAGCTCGCGCGCACGTGGAAGACGTAGCGATTGAACGGCACCCGCAGGACTTCCGCGCCGGTGAACATGCCGACCAGCGGAACCTTCGCCGGCGTAATGACCTTGACATGTTCCGTTCCCGTGGGCGTACCGACGTAGCCGAGGAGCGCGAACACCTTGTGCTCCTCGATCAGCTTTTTGCTCGCGACAGGCGCGACCGAGGCTTCATAGCGATCGTCCTCGGTCACCAGCTCGATCTTTCGCCCATGCACGCCGCCTTGCGCGTTCACGTAGTCGAGGTACGCCTTGACGCCATTACGCATCTGGATTCCCAGCTGCGCGGCCGGCCCCGAGAACACGGCCGCCTGGCCGAGCACGATCTTGTCGTGGGTGACGCCGTTCTGCGCCAGCGCCGCGGGCGCGAGCAACGCCCCCAACACGCCCCATGCTGCGAATCGCTTCATGCCGTCCTCCATGAGTTGCAGATACTTCATGCGCCGACGCTGAGGAACTCGGGGTCTTGCACCAGCTGCGCCACATCGAGCTCGCGCCAGTGCGCGCCCTGCGCATCGTCGTATTCCGCCTTGATCCACGGCGCGCGCCGCGACGCCGCGGCGCGTTCCTGGAGCTGCTCGGGGTTGCGCAGGCCGAGCGAGCGGTCGACGAGCAGCGCGCTGCCCATGCGAAAGCGCTCGCTCAGGAGCAGCAGCCGCGCCTGCTCGCCGGGCAGCGCCGCGGCGCCGCCGAGAAACGCACCGATGTCGACGACGCTGAAGAGGTTGCCGCGAATGCTCGCCACGCCCCGGAACCACGGCCGCGTGAGCGGCACGGGGGTGATGCCCGGCACCGGGATCACTTCACCGGCGTCGGTAAGGTCCACCAGCCAGCGCTCGCCCCCCACCTGCAGCCCGAGCTTGGACGACGCGCGACCGGCGCCCGCGCTCAGCAGCCGCGCCGCCAGGTCGCGCTGGTAATCGCGCAGGGAGATCCTGGTCGCCACTAGCCGAGCGCCACAATCTTCGCCAGCAGCTCGGCCTGGTTCACCGGCTTGACGACGTAGTCCCGCGCGCCCTGGCGCATGCCCCACACGCGGTCGGTTTCCTGGCCCTTGGTGGTGCAGATGATGACGGGAATGTCCTTGGTGGCGCTGTCCTTGCTGAGCGTGCGGGTCGCCTGGAAGCCGTTCTGGCCCGGCATCACCACGTCCATCAGCACGAGGTCCGGGCGCTGCTGCTTGACCTTCTCCAGCGCCTGCTCCGCGCTCTCGGCCGTGGTGACCTGGTAGCCGCTCTTCGCCAGCAGATCGCTCAGGTACTGGCGATCGGTGGGCGAGTCGTCGACGACGAGGATGTTCTTGATGGGCATGGTAGGGTCTTTCGTCTTGGGTGATTAGGAACTCGGGGCCGCGGGCTTCAGATACTCGTTGACCGTGTCGATCAGCGCTTCCTTGGTGAAGGGCTTGGTAAGGTAGCGATCGGACCCCGCCAGCCGGCCGCGCGCGCGGTCGAATACGCCGTCCTTGCTCGACAGCATGATGACGGGGGTCGCCTTGAGCTTCGGGTTCTGCTTGATGAGCGCGCAGGTCTGGTAACCGTCGAGGCGCGGCATCATGATGTCCACGAAGATCACCTTCGGCTGGTGGTCGCTGATCTTGGCGAGCGCGTCGAAGCCGTCCTCGGCCAGAATCACTTCGAACCCCGCCTGACGCAGGAACATCTCCGCGCTGCGGCGGATCGTGTTGCTGTCGTCGATGACCAGGACCTTGATCGATCCTGGTGCGGCGTCGCTCACAGACTTCTCTCCCCCTCCCCAAAACTCCAACAGCAGTTTAACCCTTTTTATCTCAGGATCTTATCGCATCCACTTAATGTGGAATCATACCTGCTGATTCTATTCCATGGAAATCGGGCTTGAACGCCAAGGCCGGCGCCCAATATACGGGCCTTTGAGAGGGCCTTTTTTCCCCGATGTCCGATCCAAAGCCGCAACCTGACAAAGTGCCTGAACAATCCGCGGTCGACGCCGAGCCGCAGGTGCGGCCGCTCGAGGAACAGCTCGTGGAAGCGCAGAACAAGCTCGCGGAGCAGCGCGAAGCGTGGTTGCGTGCGCTGGCCGACGCCGAGAACGCGCGCAAACGCGCGCTCGCCGACATCGCGCAGGCGCGCAAGTACGCGGCCGAGCGCATGGTCGAGGAGCTGGTGCCCGTGATGGACAGCCTCGAGGCCGCGCTGGGCGCCGGCGGCGCGGAAATTGAAGCGCTGCGCGCCGGTGTCGAACTGACCCGCAAGCAGCTGCAAAGCGCCTTCGAGCGCGCCGGGGTCGCCGCAGTGAACCCGGAACCGGGCCAGCGTTTCGACCCGCACCGCCACCAGGCGATGGCGACGGCCGAGTCGGATCAGGAGCCCAACACCGTGCTCGGCGTGCTGCAAAAGGGCTATGCGCTGCACGACCGCATCGTGCGTCCCGCCCTGGTCACGGTCGCCAGGGCAAAGGCAGTTGAAAAAGGGGCCGGAAACCCCATCTCCGACAGTAACTTGGAATCGAACTGAAGGAACCACCATGGCAAAGATCATCGGCATCGACCTGGGCACCACCAACTCCTGCGTAGCCCTGATGGAAGGCGGCAAGCCCAAGGTCATCGAGAACTCCGAGGGCTCGCGGACCACGCCCTCCATCGTCGCCTATACGGAGGACGGCGAGATCCTGGTCGGCGCGCCGGCCAAGCGCCAGGCGGTGACCAACGCCAAGAACACCATCTATGCGGTGAAGCGCCTCATCGGCCGGCGTTTCGGGGAAAAGGAGGTGGAGAAGGACATCCACCTGATGCCCTACAAGATCGTCAAGGCCGATAACGGCGACGCCTGGGTCGAGGTGCGCGGCAAGAAAATGGCGCCACAGCAGGTGTCCGCCGAGATCCTGCGCAAGATGAAGAAGACCGCCGAGGACTATCTCGGCGAGGAAGTCTCGGAGGCCGTGATCACCGTGCCGGCGTACTTCAACGACTCGCAGCGCCAGGCGACCAAGGACGCCGGCCGCATCGCGGGCCTGGAGGTCAAGCGCATCATCAACGAGCCGACCGCGGCGGCGCTCGCCTTCGGCATGGACAAGCAGGAAAAGGGCGACCGCAAGATCGCGGTGTACGACCTGGGCGGCGGCACGTTCGACATCTCCATCATCGAGATCGCGGACGTCGAGGGCGAGAAGCAGTTCGAGGTGCTGTCCACCAACGGCGACACGTTCCTGGGGGGCGAGGACTTCGACCAGCGCCTGATCGACCACATCGTCACCGAGTTCAAGAAGGACGCGGGCGTCGACCTGGCGAAGGATGTGCTCGCGCTGCAGCGACTGAAGGACGCCGCCGAGAAGGCCAAGATCGAGCTTTCCTCGTCGCAGCAGACCGAAGTCAACCTGCCCTACATCACCGCGGACGCCTCGGGGCCGAAGCACCTGGCGATGAAGATCACGCGCGCCAAGTTCGAGTCGCTGGTGGAGGAGCTGGTGGCGAAGACCATCGAGCCCTGCCGCATCGCCATGAAGGACGCGGGCCTGAAGCCCGAGGAGATCGCCGACGTGATCCTGGTCGGCGGCCAGACGCGCATGCCCAAGGTGATCGACAAGGTGCGCGAGTTCTTCGGCAAGGAGCCGCGCAAGGACGTCAACCCCGACGAGGCGGTGGCGATCGGCGCGGGCATCCAGGCGGGCGTGCTGAAGGGCGACGTCAAGGACGTGCTGCTGCTCGACGTCACGCCGCTGTCGCTCGGCATCGAGACGCTGGGCGGGGTGATGACCAAGCTCATCAACAAAAACACCACCATCCCCACCAAGGCGCAGCAGGTGTTCTCCACCGCGGACGACAACCAGACCGCGGTGACCATCCACGTGCTGCAGGGCGAGCGCGACATGGCCGCGGGCAACAAGAGCCTCGGGCAGTTCAACCTCACCGACATCCCGCCGTCGCCGCGCGGCATGCCGCAGATCGAGGTCGCTTTCGACATCGACGCCAACGGCATCCTGCACGTGTCCGCGAAGGACAAGGCCACCGGCAAGGAAAACAAGATCAAGATCCAGGCGAGCTCGGGTCTGAACGAAGCCGAGATCCAGCGCATGGTGAAGGACGCCGAGGCGCACGCGGAAGAAGACCGCAAGGCGCTCGAGCTGGTGAACGCGCGCAATGCCTGCGAGGCGCTCGTGCACTCGGTGAGGAAGTCGCTGAAGGAGTACGGCGACAAGCTGGAGGCGGGCGAAAAGGAGAAGATCGAAAGCGCGCTCAAGGACGCCGAAGGCGTGCTCAAGTCCGAAGCGAAGGCCGAGATCGAGGCCAAGGCCGAGGCGCTGGCGAAGGCCTCGCAGAAGCTCGGCGAGAAGATGTACGCCGAAAGCCAGAAGGCGGCGCAGGCCGAAGCCGCGGCCGGCCAGCCGGAGAGCGGCGGCGCTGAGGGCAAGAAGGCCGACGGCGACGTCGTCGACGCGGAGTTTACCGAGGTAAAAGACAAGAAAGCGGGTTGACCGCGAAGCTCACGTGACGGCAGCCGGGTGGCGCGCGTAGGCGCGCCGCCCGTTTTGCTGTCTGGGAAGGCACATGGCGAAACGCGATTTCTATGAAGTACTGGGCGTCAACCGGGACGCGTCTGCGGACGACATCCGCAAGGCGTACCGCAAGCTCGCCATGAAGTGGCACCCCGACCGCAATCCCGACAACCCCAAGGCCGAGAACCATTTCAAGGAGGCGCAGGAGGCCTACGACGTGCTGTCGGACGCGCAGAAGCGTAGCGCCTACGACCAGTTCGGTCACGCCGGCGTCGATCCCCAGGCCGGCATGGGGGCAGCGGGCGCCGCCGGCGGCTTCACGGGCTTCGGCGACATCTTCAACGACATCTTCGGCGACGTCTTCGGCGGCGCGCGCGGCGCCCGCTCCAACGTGTTCCGCGGCGCCGACCTGCGCTACAACCTCGAGATCGCGCTCGAGCAGGCGGCGCACGGCTTCGAGACGCGCATCCGCATCCCGACCATGGCGCCATGCGAGACCTGCCAGGGCAGCGGCGCCAAGCCCGGCAGCCAGCCGCAGACCTGCCCCACCTGCCGCGGCGCCGGGCAGGTGCGCGTATCGCAGGGGCCGTTCTCGATCGCGCAGACCTGCCCGCGCTGCCACGGCGCCGGCAAGATAATCCCCAATCCCTGCGCCACCTGCGGCGGTAGCGGGCGCGTAAAGCACCAGAAGACGCTGTCGGTGAAGATCCCCGCGGGCGTCGACGAGGGCGATCGCGTGCGCCTGTCCGGCGAGGGCGAGCCCGGCGTCAACGGCGGCCCCGCCGGCGACCTGTACGTGCAGGTGCACATCAAGCCGCACCCGGTGTTCCAGCGCGATCACGACGATCTGCATTGCGAGATGCCGATCTCGATCACCACGGCGGCGCTGGGCGGCGAGATCGAGATACCCACGCTGGACGGCTCGGCCCGCATCCGCGTGCCGGCCGAAAGCCAGACCGGGAAGACCTTCCGCCTGCGCGGCAAGGGCATCAAGGGCGTGCGCAGCCATGTGGCCGGCGACCTGTTCTGCCACGTGGCGGTGGAGACCCCGGTCAATCTCACCGCGCGCCAAAAGGAGCTGCTGAAGGAGTTCGAGGGCATCAGCGAGAAGGACGTGGCGCGCCACAACCCGCGCAGCAAGTCCTGGTTAGAAAAGGTCAGGGAGTTCTTCGAGGGCTAGAGCGGGGCGGGAGCGCCTGCTAGACTCCCCGCAACAACAGTCGGGGGAGGGGGATCCCGCCATGCAGCGCTTCCTGGGTCACGTCCTGTGTGCCTCGATCCTCCTTTGCGTCAGCCTGTCGGTCAGCGCCGACGCCCTCACTGACCGCGCGAAAGCGCTCCTGCAGCGCCGGGACGCGCAGGCCGCCTACAAGCTTCTGCTGCCGCTCGAATCGCAGCGCGCGGGAGACCCCGAATACGACTACCTGCTCGGCATCGCGGCGCTGGACGCGGGCGACCCCGAGCGCGCCATTTTCGCGCTCGAGCGCGTCCTCGCCCTGCAGCCCGACAACCTGCAGGCGCGCGCCGAGATCGCGCGCGCCTACCTGGCGATGGGCGAGCGCGAGGCGGCCAAGCGCGAGTTCGAGGCGGTGCGCGCGCGGCAGGTGCCGGCGGAGGTGCGGGAGACCATCGACCGGTTCCTGTCGGCGATTGCCGCAGCGGAGCACACGCGCATCGACCGGTACCTCGAGCTGAGCTTCGGCTACGACACCAACATCAACAGCGCGACGGGCATATCCACGATCGCGATTCCCGCCATCAACGCCCCCGCGTTCACGCTGGCCCCGTCGCTGACCGAGCAGGATGACCGTTTCGTCAATCTCGCGGCGGGCGCGAGCTTCACGCGCAAGCTGAATCTGGCCTGGTCCCTGGTGGGCGGGCTGTCCGGCGTGCTGCGTCAGAACCTCTCCAAATCCGGTTTCAACACGGGTACGCTGGACGGCAGTCTCGGCGTGCGCTATACGCGCGGCCTGGACGCCATCACCCTCGGGGCCCAGGGCCAGGAATTCGCGCTGAACTCCGATCGCTTTCGTTCGACTTTCGGCGGCGTCGCGCAGTGGCAGCACAGCTTCGACGAGCGCACGCAGGCGACGATCTTCGGGCAGCGCGCCGCCCTGAGATACGAGGACCAGCCGGTGCGGGACGCCGATCGAAGCATCTTCGGCGTGGCCTACGCCCAGGCCTTCAGCGGCGAATCCTCGCCGGCG
>JBBDXL010000135.1:0-20747 GCA_040902335.1 Burkholderiales bacterium | reverse complement strand
CTTCAGGCCGATCCTCGCCCACATGCCGACCAGCGCCTGGCAGATCTCCTCGTCGTTGACGTAGCGGTTGTTCGGGCAATCGAGGCCGAACTCGAAGCCGTTCGGGTAGCCCGCCTCGGCGAGGAGCTTCCTGGCACCTTCAGCGTCTGGCGGCGCCACCTTGTCGATGTCAGGGGTGTGGCCGTGCACGCCGGGGGCGATCATGATCGCCGCCGGGATCGACAGCCCGCGCATGGTGACGCGCTTGATCGCCTCGCGATCCACGGCGATGTTGAGCGCCTTCCTCACGCGCATGTCCTTGAACGGGTTCTTGCCCTTGACGCTGGAGTACTTCAACTCGGGGCTGAACTGGTCCATGCCGATGAAGATGGTGCGCACCTCGTGGCCGTCGAGCACCTTGAGCTTGGGGTCGTTCCTCAGGCGCTGCACATCCTGCGTGGGCAGGTCGGTGACGATGTCCACGTCGCCCGAGAGCAGCGCCGCGATGCGCGTCGCGTCGGCCTTGATCGGCGTGTAGACCACCTCGGTGGCGTTGCCCTGCAGCTTGTCCCACCAGGCGGGGTTGGCGGCGAACACGATGCGCTTGTCGGGCTCCCACAGCTTGATCAGGTACGGGCCGGTGCCGTTGGCGTTGCGCGAGGCGAATGACTCCTCCTTAGCGACGTAGTTCTGCACGTTCTCCGATTTGTTCTTCACCGACCAAGCCTTGTTCATGATGCGGAAATCGACCAGCAGGCGCAGCAGCACCGGGTTCGGCCCGCCCAGAATCAGGTCCACGGTGTGGTCGTCCACTTTCTTCACTTCCTTCACGCCGGAGACGTAGATCTGGTTGGTGCCCTGCGGCTGGATGATGCGGCCGTAGGAGAACACGACGTCGTCGGCGGTAAAGGGCGAGCCGTCGTGGAACTTCACGTTCCTGCGCAGGTTGAAGCGGTACTGCGTGGGCGAGATCAGCTGCCAGCTGGTGGCGAGGCAGGGCTCCACCTGGAAGTCCTTGGTGTAGCGCACCAGGCCCTCGTAGGTGTGCTGCAGGATGCCGTGCGTGGTGGCGTGGTTCTGCGAATGCGGGTCGAGCGTCAGGATGTCGTTCTGCGCGCCCCACTTGAGCGTTGCCGCCTGGGTTGTCGCCGCGAATGCGATCAGCGCCGCAGCCAGCAGGTGTCTGGGTTTCATGGCCTGCGTCTCCTGTTACTTGAGTGGCAGGGAATCCTCGACCAGCGCCGCCAGGTAGCCGGCGCCGAGCGGGATCACTTCGTCGTTGAAATCGTAGCCTGGGTTGTGCAGCAGGCAGCCGAGCGCGGCCCCGCCCTGGCCGAGGAACACGTAGGCGCCGGGCCTCGCCTGCAGCATGTAGGAAAAGTCCTCGCCGCCCATGGTCGGCTCGTGGTCGGTGATCACGTTGCCGGCGCCGAACACCCTCTCGCCCACCTGCGCGGCGAAGCGCGCTTCCTTATCCGTGTTCACGGTCGCCGGGTAGCCGCGCCGGTACTCGATCTCGGCGCTGCCGCCCAGGCCCTGCGCCACCGCGGTCGCGATCTCCCTGATGCGCCGCTCGGCGAGGTCGCGCATCTCCGGGCTGAACGTGCGCACCGTGCCGATCAGCTCCACGTGCGCCGGGATGACGTTGAAGGCGCCGAGCTGGCTGGTCTGCATCGAGCACAGGGACACCACCAGCGCGTCCACCGGATTGGCGTTGCGGCTGGCGATGGTCTGCAGGGCGGTGATGACGTGCGCGGCGATCACCACGGGGTCCACGGCGAGGTGCGGCAGCGCGGCGTGCCCGCCGTGGCCGCGGATCCTGAGCCGCACCTCGTCGGTGGCCGCCAGCATGGGGCCCGGGCGCACCGCGATCTTGCCGGGGGGCAGGCCCGGCCAGTTGTGCAGCGCGTACACCGCCTCGCACGGAAAGCGCTCGAACAGCCCCTCTTCCACCATGACGCGGCCGCCGCCGCCGCCCTCCTCCGCCGGCTGGAAGATGAGGTTCACGGTGCCCTCGAAGTTTCGCGTCTGCGCGAGGTAGCGCGCCGCGCCGAGCAGCATCGTCGTGTGGCCGTCGTGCCCGCAGGCGTGCATGCGCCCGGGCGCGGTGGAGCGGTGCGGCACGGCGGCGGTCTCGTGCATCGGCAGGCAGTCCATGTCGGCGCGCAGGCCGATGGCGCGCTCGCCGTCCTTGCGGCCCCTGATCACGCCGACCACGCCGGTCTTGGCGAGGCCCCTGTGGACCTCGATGCCCCATTCGGCGAGCTTGTCGGCGACCAGCTGCGAAGTGCGCTTTTCCTCGAAGGCGAGCTCCGGATGGGCGTGGATGTCGCGGCGGATGTGGACCAGCTCGGCGTGGAACAGCCGCAGCATTTCGAGTGCGTCGTTTTTCATGGCTTTCTCAGTGCGCCGCGGCTGCCCGGTCGATCCGCAGGCGGGGATCGACCGCGTAATAGAGCAGGTCCACGACGAGGTTGATGACGACGAAGAATAGCGCGATCAGGCACAGGTAGGCGGCCATGACCGGGACGTCGGCGAAGCCCACCGCCTGGATGAACAAGAGGCCCATGCCGGGCCACTGGAACACCGTCTCGGTGATGATGGCGAAGGCGATGATGGCGCCGAGCTGCAGCCCGGTGATGGTGATCACCGGCACCAGCGTGTTCTTCAGCGCATGGCCGAAGTGCACCGCGCGGTCCGAGAGGCCGCGCGCGCGCGCGAACTTGATGTAGTCGGTGCGCAGCACCTCCAGCATCTCCGCGCGCACCAGCCGCTGGATCAGGGTCATCTGAAACAGGCCCAGCGTGATGGAGGGCAGGATGAGCGACTTGATGCCGCTCCAGGTGAGAAAGCCCGTGCTCCACCAGCCGAGGGCTACCGTCTCGCCGCGCCCGAACGAGGGCAGCCAGCCGAGCAGCACGGCGAACACGAGGATCAGCAGGATGCCGATGAGGAACGTCGGCAGCGACACGCCGATGAGCGATGCCGCGAGCAGGAACTGCGTCAGCCAGGAATTTCGCCGCAGCGCGGTGTACACGCCCATCGACACCCCGGCCGCGAGCGCCAGCGTGGCCGCGACGAACGACAGCTCGAGGGTGGCCGGCAGGCGCTCGACGAACAGCTTCGACACGGGCTGCACCTGGCGCAAGCTGAGACCGAACTCGCCTTGCACGGCGCGGCCTACGAACTTCGCGTACTGCACGTAGAACGGCTGGTCGAGCCCGAGCAGGCGCGTGATGCGCTCGCGGTCTTCCGGCGTCGAGTCCTGCCCGAGCATGAACAGCACCGGATCGCCGACGAAGCGGAACAGCGCGAACGCGATCAGTCCCACGGCGAGCATGACGAGGACCGCTTGCGCAAGGCGCCGCAGCACGAAGGCGAGCATGGCGCGGCAATCATACAATGCGGCATGCCCGGGTTCGCGGACGCGCTCATCGCGTGGCAAAAGCGCCACGGGCGCAAGGGTCTTCCGTGGCAGGGAACGCGCGACCCGTACCGCATCTGGCTCGCCGAAGTGATGCTGCAGCAGACGCAGGTCGAGACGGTCATCCCGTACTACCGGCGCTTCCTCGGGCGGTTTCCAACGGTGCAGGCGCTCGCGGCGGCCTCCCTGGACGACGTGCTGCGCCAGTGGAGCGGACTCGGGTACTACGCGCGCGGCCGCAACCTGCATGCGGCGGCGCAGGCCGTCGTCGCGCGCGGCGGCTTTCCGCGCGACGCGGCGGGGCTGGAAACCCTGCCCGGCGTAGGGCGATCGACCGCCGCGGCAATCGCGGTGTTCGCCTTCGGCCGACCCGTCGCGATCCTCGACGGCAACGTGAAGCGCGTGCTCGCGCGCCGCTTCAGCGTGACCGCGCTGGACGCGCAGTGGCGGCTGGCCGAGCGCCTGTTGCCGCGGCGCGAGCTGCGCATCTATACGCAGGGATTGATGGATCTCGGGGCTACGGTCTGCACGCGTTCGCGCCCGGCTTGCGCGCGCTGCCCGGTGGCGCGCGACTGTGTGGCGCGGCGCGAGGGCCGCGTGGCGGAGCTGCCGGCGCCGCGCGCGCGCAAGGCGCTGCCGGTGAAGCGCGCCACATGGTACGTGCATATGCACGCCGGGAAGGTGCTGCTGGAGCGCCGACCGGAGGCCGGGCTGTGGGGCGGATTGTGGACGTTTCCCGAGAAACGGCTCGCCGGCGGCGCCGCGCCGCGGCGCCTGCCGATCGTCGAGCACGGCTTCACCCACTTTCGCTTGCGCGCGCAGCCGTGGTTGTGCACGCCGTTGTCGCAGGTCGAGAGCGCGGGACGGTTGTGGGTCGATCTCGCCGATGCGCCTGGCGCGGCAGTGCCGGCACCGGTGCGCGCATTGCTGCGCGCGCTGGACAGCGCGTCCGCGTAACACCGCGAGAGCAGATGTGAGCTTGCCCGGCTTTCACCCCGACACCCAGGCCCTGCAGAGCGGGTAGCAGGAGGACTTCGTGAAGCTGGCCTAGGCCCTAACGTGCTGCCGTGTCCGGTACCAGAGAGCTATGCGAACCGCCGTCTGTATTAGGCGCCGAGGCGCCGGCGGCTACGCGCCGAATCGATCAGGTCGCGCGCTTGGCGCATCACGATTTCGTGCGTTGTGGTCCCGAGCCGCCGCGCATCCGCATCCGCTGCCCGGCTCTCGCGTACCTGCCACTCGCAGTACTCGAAGCCGTCGCGCAGAACGAATTTCAGCGTCTGCTCGATCGAACGCCCGGCGTCCTGCGCCAGGCGCTCGAGGCGGCGCTGCTGCACAGGGGAAAGCGAGACGGGTCTCATGAGCGAGGGCAGTCTAGCACCGCACGACAGGACCATGCTCCAGGCCGATGTCCTCTCGCAGAAAGCCTGGCACGAGGCGGGAAGGGAGCGCTAAGAGGCGCCTCTCTCCGCCACCTTGCAACTACTTGAGCGTGTTATCGTAGTGCGGATGAATCGTGCTCAGCTTATCGATGTCCTCGCCGCCCGACGCGCGGAGATCGCCACGCGCTTCGGCGTGAAGCGGCTTGCCCTTTTCGGGTCGGCGGCGCGCGACGAGCTGAGCCCATCGAGCGACATCGACGTGCTCGTGGAGTTCGACGGACCGACGACATTCGCCGCGTACATGGACCTCAAGTTCTACCTCGAGGACTTGCTCGGCCGGCCGGTCGATCTCGTCACCGACAAGGGGCTGCGCCGGGAGCTCAGGCCTTACGTTGAGAAGGAGCTGGTCCTTGTCGCGTGAGTGGCGGCTTTACGTCGCCGACATGAAGGCCTGCTGCGAGCGCGTCACGCAGTACACCAGCGGATTGAGCCGCGAGGAATTCGAGAACAAGCGCATGGCGTATGACGCCACGCTGCGCAATCTCGAGTTGCTTGGCGAGGCAGCGCGGCACGTTCCCGACGAAGTCCGCGCGTTTGCGCCGGATATTCCGTGGCGCCGGATTGTCGGCGTGCGGAACATCCTCATTCACGGTTATCTCGGCATCGACAACGACATCATCTGGGACATCGTCCAGAGCGAGATCGCGCCGCTCCTCAAGGCGCTTGAGAAGCTGGAAGCAGGCCGCTAACAGATCGCTAGGCGTCAGCCTTGGGGCGGATTAGCCGGCGCAGGACCTCGATGCGCGCCGCCACGTCGTCCAACTCGAGCAGGCGCTGCTTGGAAGCCGGCGACAACGGCAGCAGCTCCGCGAGGCGCTCGCCCACCCACGCCGCGGACTCATAAAGCAAAGGCGGCTCGACGAGTCCTTCGCCGCCATCCTCGAGCGCGCGGCGCAGCACGCGCGCGCACAGGTCGGACGCTTCGAGCGGCACATCGGGAACCTCCTCGAGCAGCTCCACGCGCGCGAGCTGCAGGCCGTCGGGCTGCGCGCGCCGCTCCAAAATCCTGAAGCGCCGCTCGCCGCGCGCCAGCACCTGCAGCACGCCGAGCTGTTCCATGTCCCAGGACGCAATGCGCGCGGTGCAGCCCACGTCCTCGGGCACGGCGGGCGCGCCGACCTCGGCGCCTTCGCGGATCAGGCAGACGCCGAAGGGCGTGCCGTCGCGCAGGCAGCCCTTCGCCATGTCCATGTAGCGCGGCTCGAAGATGCGCAAGGGCAGCCGCGCGCGCGGGAACAGTACCGTGCGCAGCGGAAAGAGCGGCAGCTCCCCGTTCACTCCCGGGCGAGGCCCCGGTGGCGCACCAGCACGCGCCAGTCGCCGGCGAAGGCGGCGGCGAGCTTCTCGGCGAGGTACACGGAGCGGTGGCGCCCGCCCGTGCAGCCGATCGCCACGGTGAGGTAGCTGCGGTTCTCCTTCACCATCTCCGGCAGCCAGCGCGCGAAGAACGCGCGCACGTCCTCGAGAAAGCACTGCACCGGCTCCTGGCCGTCGAGGAAGGCGATCACCGCGGCGTCGCGGCCGGTGAGCGGCCGAAGCGCCGGGTCGTAGTGCGGATTGGGGAGCATCCTCGCGTCGACCACCCAGTCGGCGTCCAGCGGCAGGCCGTCACGGAAGGCGAAGGACTCGAACTGCAGGACGAGCCTGCCCGCGCCCAGCCCCAGCAGGTCGCGGATCCAGTTGCGCAGCACCTTGGGCTGCAGGTCGCTCGTATCGATGCGGTGCCCGAGCGCCGCGATCTCGCCCATCAGCGTGCGCTCGCGCTCGATGGCCTCGGCGAGCGTGAGGCCCTCCACCGTGAGCGGGTGGCGGCGGCGCGTTTCCGAAAAGCGGCGCACCAGCGTCGGCGTGCCGGCCTCCAGGAACAGCACGCGGCAATCGGCGCCGTCGGCCTGCAGGCGCGCGACGCTCTTCGGCAGCGCGGCGAGCGCCGCGCTGCGCGCGTCCACGGAGAGCGCGACGCGCTCATGCCCGGCTTCGGCGAGGAAAGCGACCACGTCCATGAGCAGCGTCGCCGGCAGGTTGTCGACGCAGTAGTAGCCCGCGTCCTCGAGCACGTCGAGCGCGATGCTCTTGCCCGCGCCCGACAGGCCACTCACCAGGACGATCTGCACGCGGCGCCGCTCAGTCGCCGTCCATGGCGCGCTTCTGGCGCGCCATGAACTCGGCCCCGGAGTGGATGCCGCGCAGCTGCAGGATGTAGTTGCGCACCGCCGCCTCGAGCAGCACGGCGAGGTTGCGCCCGGCGGCCACCGGGATCACCACCTTCCTCACCGTGACGCCGAGGACGTCCTCGGACTGCTCGGCGAGCGGCAGGCGCTCGGCAGTATCGCGGCCGCCGGCGGCGGCGGGCTTGTCCAGGTGCGCGATGAGCTTGAGCCGCATCCTCGGCCGCACCGCCGTCTCGCCGAAGATAGTGCGCACGTCCAGGAGCCCTAGCCCGCGCACCTCGATGAAATCCTTGAGCACCGGCGGGCAGCGCCCCTCGAGCGTGTCGGCGGCCAGGCGCGAGATCTCCACCACGTCGTCGGCCACCAGCCCGTGGCCGCGGCTGATCAGCTCCAGCCCGAGCTCGCTCTTGCCGACGCCCGAGTCGCCGGTGATGAGCACGCCCAGGCCCAGCACGTCCATGAACACGCCATGGCGCTCGGTGCGCTCGGCGAGCGCCTTCGCCAGGTAGCGCGCCAGCTTCTCGATGACGCGCGCCGCGGGCAGCGGCGTGGTGAACAGCGGCGTCGCGGTGCGCTCGGCGCGCTCGCGCAGCGCGGCCGGCGGCGCGATGCCGTCGGCGAGGATCACCGCCGCCGGCGCGGCGGCGAACAGCGCCTCGGCCAGGCCTTCGAGCGCGCCGGCTTCGTCGGCGCCCGCGACCTGGATGCGGTTGGGATGAGTGAGGTTGAGGTGCCCGATCAGCGCGGCCGACGCGGCCGGCTCGCGGCGCACGACCGTCTCCGCATCGCGCCCGGCGATCCACGCCAGGGCGAGCGCGTCGCGGTTGGCCTCATGCAACCGCTTGACGTTGACCTGCTGCATCGGGCTGCCACGTGGCGATCAGCTGGTGCAGGGCGGCGGCGTCCGCGGCGCCGGTCATGGCGTCGCGCAGCGCGCGGTCGCTGAACATCTGGGCGAGCTCCGAGAGGATCTGCAGGTGCTTCTCGGTGGCCTGCTCGGGCACCAGCAGCACGAACAGCAGCGTCACCGGCTTCGCATCCGGCGCGTCGAAGGGCACCGGCTGCGCCAGCCGCACGAACGCGCCGAGCGCGTCCTTGAGGCCCTTGATGCGCCCATGCGGGATGGCGACGCCCTGCCCGAGGCCGGTGGAGCCGAGGCGCTCGCGCGCGAACAGGCTGTCGAAGACCAGGCTGCGCGCGATGCCGTTGTGGTTCTCGAACGTCAGCCCCACCTGCTCGAACAGGCGCTTCTTGCTCGACACCTGGAGGTCGAGCAGGACGTTGGCGGGAGGAAGCAGTTTCGCGACGAGACTCATGATCCGGCGCCGGTGCCGCAGCGCAGCAGAGGGCGCGGATTATAGCCCAAGGCAACCCTCGCCGCGCGGGTCGGGGCGAGGGTCAAACATTGTCAGCGCGCTTGGGCGCCTCGTGCGGCTTGCCGCTGCGCCTGGACTTGTACTTGAGCACCTGCCGGTCGAGCTTGTCGGTGACGAGGTCGATGGCCGCGTACAGGTCCTGCTCCTCGCAGGTGCAATGGATGTCCTTGCCGCGCACGTGCAGGGTGACCTCGGCCTTCTGCAGGAGCTTGTCCACCGAGAGCACCACGTGCGCGTCGATGACGTGGTCGAAATGGCGCGTGACGCGCGCCAGCTTGCCTTCCACGTAGCTGCGCAGCGCCGGGGTGATCTCGAGGTGGTGGCCGCTGAGGTTGAGGTTCATGAGCGCCTTCCTAGAGGCTCTTACGCTGATTGACCGGCGGGATCTGCAAAGATTCCCGGTATTTGGCGATCGTGCGGCGCGCCACGACGATGCCCTGCTGGCCGAGGATCTGCGCGATGCGCGCGTCCGAGAGCGGCGCGCGCGCGTCCTCGGCGCCCACCAGCTGCTTGATGAGCGCGCGGATCGCGGTCGAGGACGTCGCGCCCCCGGCGTCGGTGGCGAGGTGGCTGCTGAAGAAGTACTTCAGCTCGAAGGTGCCGCGCGGCGTCGCCATGAACTTTTGCGTGGTGACACGCGAGATCGTACTCTCGTGCAGGCCGAGGGTTTCGGCGATCTCGCGCAGCACCATCGGCCGCATCGCCACCTCGCCGTGCTCGAAGAAATGGCGCTGGCGGTCGACGATCGCCTGCGACACGCGCAGGATGGTGTCGAAGCGCTGCTGCACGTTCTTGATCAGCCAGCGCGCCTCCTGCAGCTGGGAGGCGAGCGCGCTGCTGCCGTTGCGCGCGCGGCCCGCGAGATCGGCGTACAGGCGGTTGATGCGCAGGCGCGGCATCGCCTCGGGATTGAGGCTCGCGCGCCACACGTTGCGGTGCTTGCGCACGATCACGTCCGGAATCATGTAGCGCGTCTCGACGCGCGCGAACGCCGCGCCGGGACGCGGGTTGAGGCTCTGGATGAGCTTCTGCGCCGCGCGCAGCGCTTCCTCCCGCGCGCCGGTCAGCGCGCGCAGCCGCGCATAGTCGCGGCCGGCCAGCAGCTCCAGGTGCTTGGCGGCGATCTCGGTGGCGAGCGCGCAGGCCGGGTGATCGCCCAGCGCGCGCAGCTGCAGCAGCAGGCACTCCGCCGGCGAGCGCGCGCCGACGCCCGCGGGCTCGAGGTTCTGCAGGTGCCGGAGCGCGATGCCGAGCTCCTCGAGGTCCACCTGCGCCTCGGCGGAAAACAGCGCCACGATCTCCTCGAGCGGCTGCGTCAGGTAGCCGTCCTCGTCGAGCACGTCGATCAGCAGCGCGACCAGCGCCCGGTCGCGCTCGCCGATGGCGGTGAGCGTGAGCTGCTGGTTGAGATGGTCGCGCAGCGTCGGCGTGTCGGGCGCGGCGAACGTGCGGTCGCCTTCGTCGTCGTCGTCGCCACGCCACGCCGGCGTCGCGATCTCGGCCGGCCAGTCGTCGCGCCGCTCGGCGGGCTCGCCCGCGGCCTGCGTCGCGGCCTCGGCGGCGCTCTGCGTCGTGTCGCGCGGCGGCGTGAACGCGGCCTGCGCGTCGCCTTCCACGTCCTCGCGCTCGAGGATCGGATTGTCCGCGAGCATGCGCTCGATTTCCTGGTTCAGCTCGACCGTGGAGAGCTGCAGCAGGCGGATGGACTGCTGCAGCTGCGGCGTCAGCGTGAGGTGCTGCGAAAGCCGGAACTGCAGGGTGGGCTTCATGGCGACGGGAAACCGCGGGCTACATGCGGAAGTGCTCGCCGAGGTACACCCGGCGCACGCTGTCATTATAGACGATCTCCTCCGGATGGCCGGAGGCGAGCACCGCGCCTTCGTTGATGATGTAGGCCCGGTCGCAGATGCCGAGCGTCTCGCGAACGTTATGATCTGTGATGAGCACGCCGATCTGGCGCTCCTTGAGGAAGCGGATGATGCGCTGGATGTCGAGCACGGCGATCGGATCGACGCCGGCGAACGGCTCGTCGAGCAGGATGAAGGCGGGCCGCGTGGCGAGCGCGCGCGCGATCTCGAGGCGCCGGCGCTCGCCGCCGGAAAGCGACAGCGCCGCGTGCTTGCGCAGATGCGCGATGTTCAGGTCTTTGAGCAGCTCCTGCAGCCGCGCCTCGATGTCGCCGCGCGCCAGCCCCTGCAGCTCGAGCACCGCCTGCACGTTCTCCTCGACGCTGAGCTTGCGGAACACCGAGTTCTCCTGCGGCAGGTAGGAGATGCCCAGGCGCGCGCGGGCGTGGATCGGCAGGTGCGTGAGCTCGCGGCCGTCGAGGTGGATGCGCCCGGAATCGGCCGCGATCAGGCCGACGATCATGTAGAAGCAGGTGGTCTTGCCGGCGCCGTTGGGGCCGAGCAGCCCCACCACCTCGCCGCTCTGCACCTCGAGCGACACGTCCTGCACCACGGCGCGCGACTTGTAGCGCTTGCGCAGCCGCTCGCAGCGCAGCAGGCTCACTGCTTCGCCTCGGGCTTCTGCAGCGCCGGCGCGTCGGCTTCGGGCTTCTTCGGCTGGATCACGGCGCGCACGCGCGAGCCGGGCGCGTCCTTCGCGCTGGAGACCGAGAAGAACTCCGAGCGCTGGTCGTACAGGATGGTGCTGCCGCGCACCTCGTCCTTGTCGCGCGTCACGCGCGCGTTCTGGTGCAGCTCGACGCGCTCGTTCCTCTCGTCGATCTCGATGCGCCCTGCCTCGCCCTCGATCCACACCCCTTCCGCGCCGCCCCGCGGGTCGCTCTTCTGGCGGAAGCGCACCGGGTTGCCGCTGGCGGTGGCGGTCTGGAAGCCGTCGGCGTCCTGGCGCACGACGACGCGCTCGGCCTGCAGCTGCATGGTGCCCTTGGTGAGCACCACGTTGCCTTCGAAGATGCTGATGCGCCGCGCCTCGTCCGAGGTCATGCGGTTCGCTTCCACCTGCGTGGGTTTTTCACGATCGGCCTTTTCCGCCTTGGCGGAAAAGGCCGAAACTGCGGCGATCGCTGCGCTGAGGACGATGGCAAATCGAGGGCGCATCACTCCTTCTCCGCCTCGAACAGCCCGCGCACCTGCGCCTGCAGCGACAGCTGCCGCGACGCGTTGTCGTACTCCATGCCGAGCCCGACGAGGGTGCGCCCGCGCTCGCTGATCGTCACTTCGCGGTCGGTGCGCACCAGCGAGCGCGCGCGCACCACGTGCAGGAAGCTGGACTGCATGCGGCTTTCGCCGGACTCGGCGAGCGGCTCGCGCCGCAGCACGACGTTGTCGTGCAGGAATACGTCTTCGCCGTCGCGCGAAAGCGTGCCGCGGTCGGCGCTGAGGAACAGCCGCGGCTGCGCGGGCTTCGCGTGCACCAGGCGCGGCGCCACCAGCGCCGTGGTGTCGTCGTCCGGATAGTGCACCATTTTCGCCGCCGATAGCGTCGACTCGGGCGCGCCGGCGCGGCTGAAGTCGGTGATGGTGAACTGCTCGACGCTGTAGTCGGGGTCGTGGCGCTGCTGCGCCGGCGGCGCCGGCGCCTCGCGCGCGGTGCGCTCCAGCCAGAAGCTGAGCAGCGCGAGCGCCAGCATCAGCACGAGCGGGAACAGCCGCGTCGCGGACATCTTCATGCGAGGTACCTTGCCAGTACGCTTTCGAGCCTGCCCTGCGCGCCGAGCACGTACTCGCAGACTTCGCGCGCGGCGCCGGCGCCGGCCGGCGCGTCGGTTACGTAGTGCGCGCGGCGCAGCGCCAGCGCGTGCGCGCCGGGCGGCGCGCAGGCGAAGCCGCAATGCCCGAGCACCGGCAGGTCGGGCAGGTCGTCGCCCATGTAGCCGGCGTCGCCCGGCTCGATGCCGAGCTGCGCCAGAAGCCGCTCGAACGCGGGGCGCTTGTCCTCCACGCCCTGCAGGACGTGGCGCAGGCCGAGCTCGGCCGCGCGCGCGGTGAGCGCCGGCGAGCGCCGGCCGGTGAGCAGCGCCGCCGCAACGCCGCATTCCGCGAGGAGCTTCAGTCCGTGGCCGTCGCGCACGTGGAACGACTTCAGCGTCTCGCCGCCCGGCCCGTACCACAGGCGCCCGTCGGTGAGCACGCCGTCCACGTCGAACACCATGAGCCGGAGGCGCGCGGCGCGCTCGAGCGCGTCGGCGGAAACCTGCGCCATCGCTTCAGACCACCTTGGCGCGCAACAGGTCGTTCATGTTGAGCGCGCCGACCAGTTCTCCCGCCGCATTCACCACCAGCAGCTGGCTGATGCGGTGACGTTCCATCAGGGCCACGGCCTCGGTCGCCAGGGCTTCGGGGGCGATGGTGCGCGGGCCGCGGGTCATCACCCGCGCCATGCGCGCCGACTTCAGGCTCGCGACCTTCTTCAGCGCGCGGCGCAGGTCGCCGTCGGTGAAAATTCCCTGCACGCGCCGCGCCGCGTCCACCACCGCGGTCATGCCCAGGCCGCCGCGCGTCATCTCGTCCAGGGCCTGCTTGAGGGTGGCGGTTTCCCGCACCCTGGGCACGTCCGCGCCGCGGTGCATGACGTCGGCGACGTGCTTCAGCGCCTCGCGGTGCAGCGACCCGCCCGGATGCGAGCGCGCGAAGTCCGCGGCCGAGAAGCCGCGCGCGTCGAGCAGCGCGATGGCGAGCGCGTCGCCCATCGCGAGCGCGGCCGTGGTGCTGGCGGTCGGCGACAGGTTGAGCGGGCAGGCCTCCTTCGCCACGGCCGCGTCGAGATGCACGTCGGCCTCGCGCGCGAGCGACGAGTTCGCGCTGCCGGTGATCGCCACCAGCTTCGCGCCCTCGCGCTTGATGGCCGGGACGATGCGCAGCAGCTCCGCGCTCTCGCCCGAGTTGGAGATGCCGATGAACACGTCTTCGGCGCGGATCATGCCGAGATCGCCGTGGCTCGCCTCCGCGGGATGCACGAAGTAGGCCGGCGTGCCGGTGCTCGCCATGGTGGAAGCGATCTTGCGCGCGATGTGTCCCGACTTGCCGATGCCGCTGACGATCACGCGGCCGCGCTGGCCGTCGAGGCACTCCTGGATCAGGCGCAGCGCCGCGAGAAAGCGATCGTCCAGGCGCCCGATCAGCGCGTGCACCGCCTCGGCTTCGACCGCGAGCACGCGGCGCGCGAGCTCCAGCGCGCTGTCGCCGGTCCGCGTCGCGCTCTGCCGCTCGGAGCGCACTGCGCTTATCATAGCCGCGAAGTATAACTCTCCCCCTTCGCCGACCCTCCCAGCCAATGGACGCTGCCGGCCTCGCGCTGCTACCGGTCCTCGTGCTGCTCGCGGGCGGCGTGCTGGCGGTAGTGGCCTGCCGCAGCCTGGGGCTGCCGCCGATCATCGGCTACCTCGCCGCCGGCGTGGTACTCGGGCCGCATGCGGCGGGCCTCGTCGCCGACACCGAAGCGGTGCGCCGTCTGGCCGAGTTCGGCGTCGTGTTCCTGATGTTCTCCATCGGGCTCGAGTTCAGCCTGCCGAAGCTGCGTTCCATGGGCCGCTCCGTGTTCGGGCTGGGCCTGTCGCAGGTCGCCGTGAGCATCGCGCTGTGCGTGGGCGCCGCGCTGGCTGCCGGCGGCAGCTGGCAGGCCGGCATCGCGCTGGGCGGCGCGATCGCGATGTCCTCGACCGCGATCGTCTCGAAGCTGCTCGCCGAGCGCCTGGAGCTCGACACGCCGCACGGCCGCGACGTGATCGGCGTGCTCCTGTTCCAGGACCTGGCGGTGGTGCCGCTGCTCATCCTGGTGCCGGCGCTCGGCGGCCCGGTCGAAGGCATCGGCCGGGACATCGCCGAGGCGCTGGGCAAGGCCGCGGTGGTGCTCGCCGTGTTGCTGGTGGCGGGGCCGCGCATGATGCGCGCCTGGTTCGGCGTCATCGCGCGGCGCCGCTCCACCGAGCTGTTCGTGCTGAACGTGCTGCTGATCACGCTGCTGCTCAGCTTCGTCACCGGGATCGCAGGGCTGTCGCTCGCGCTGGGTGCGTTTCTTGCCGGCATGCTGATCTCGGAAACCGAGTACCGCTACCAGGTGGAGGAGGACATCAAGCCGTTCCGCGACGTCCTGCTCGGACTGTTTTTCGTCACCGTCGGCATGATGCTCGACGTGCGCCTGGTGCTGGCGCAGGGCTGGCTGGTTCCGGTGTTGTTCGTGCTGCTGGTCGCGGTAAAGGGGACGTTGATCGGATTGCTGTCGCGGGTCTTCGGCGCGCCTGCGGGCACCGCGCTGCGCACGGCGCTCGCGCTCGCCCAGGGCGGCGAATTCGGCTTCGTCCTGCTGGCACAGGCGCGCACGGTTGAGCTGGCCCCCGAACCCGTGCTGCAGGCGCTGATCGCGGCCATGATCCTGTCGATGCTGGCGACGCCGTTCCTGATCGCGGCGAGCGACCGCATCGTGCTGCGCTTCACCGCTTCGGAATGGATGGCGCGCTCGCTCGAGCTGCACCGGGTGGCGGTCAGCGCCCTGCAGACCGAGCGCCACGTCATCATCCTCGGCTACGGCAGGAACGGCCAGCGCCTCGCGCGCCTGCTGGAGGCTGAAGGGCTGCGCTACGTGGCGCTCGACCTCGATCCCGAGCGCGTGCGCGAGGCGGCGCTCGCGGGCGACACCGTGGTGTACGCCGACTGCTCGCGGCGCGAGGCGCTGGTCGCCGCGGGCGTAGCGCGCGCCGCGGCGGTGGTGATCACGTTCGCCGACGTGGCGGCGGCGGCGCGGGTGCTCGCCAACGTGCATGCGCTCAACGCGTCGCTGCCGGTGATCGTGCGCGCGCGGGACGAAGCGGACATCGCGCCGCTCACCGCCGCGGGTGCTTCGGAAGTGGTGCCCGAAGCCTTCGAATCGGGCCTGATGCTCGCCTCGCACACGCTGGTGTGGGTGGGCGTGCCGCTCGCGCGCGTGATGCGGCGCGTCAGCCAGGTGCGCGAGCAGCAGTACGGGCTGCTGCGCGGGCTGTACCACGGCGTGAGCGACGCGCCGGAGACAGGCGAAGCGGTCCAGCCTCGGCTGCACGCGGTGACCCTGCACGCGCACGCGGCGGCGCTCGCGCGCCCGCTCGCGGCGCTTGGGCTCGAGGAGCTCGGCGCGCAGGTGCGTGCGGTGCGCCGCCCGGGCGCGGCGCGAAAGCTCGCGCCGCAAGAGGCGGGGCCGCTGCGCGAGGGCGACGTGATCGTGCTCCTCGGCACGCCGCAGGCGCTCGCCGCGGCCGAGCTGCGCCTGCTGCAGGGGCAGTAAAAAGAAAAGGGCCGGCGCGCGGCCGGCCCTTCAAGAATGAATCCTGCTGCGCTTAAAGCAGCCGGCAGAGCGCGTAGGTGTTAGTGCCAGTTTCCGCGTAGGCGGGCCCGGTGGCATCTGCGACAATCGCCGGATTGTTTGCGGTCTGCAGCTGGCCGCGCACGCTGCCCGCGATACGCACGCCGTCGTCCATTTGCGTATCGGTGGCGATCGCGACCTTGTCCGGGAGGTTTGCCGAGCACATCATCACCCCGAAGAATCCCCCGACGCCCGCGGCGCCGCCGAGCACCGGGGTGATAGCGGTCGGGGGGATTTCGCCGCCGCCGGTCTGCACGCCGACAAGCCCGGATACCGCGTTCAAGGGTTGACTTACGCCCGCCCCGGCGACGAAACCGGAGCGGCGCAGGTGATCCCACCAGCTACAGGTTTCCGTCGTGACAACGCACGGGCCGGTGTTGTACACGCCCGCGACCACGCCATCGCCGTTACCATTAGTCGCCCCCCAGCGCGCATTCGCACCCGCGTCGTCCCCCGGCAGCGCGCGATAGCGGTCCTGATAGCCGTGAAAGGCTGCGGAGATGCCGGTGAAATCCGAGATGATGTTCTTGATCTTGGCCTGCGTGATCATTTCCTGGCCCTTCAGGATGCCGCCCAGCAGCAGCCCGATGATCACCAGCACGATCGCGATCTCTACGAGCGTAAAGCCTTTCTGGTTCGTTTTCATGCAATTACTCCTGTACCGGAAGACGAGGCGATAACAAACGACCGCAATAAACGTGCCCGGTAGATTTTGGCATTTCTGCCCGTCAGGGGTCAAAAATCACGAAAAAACCGTCGGAATGCCGTCATTCCTGTCGCCGTTCCGACGCCAGCCGGCGCTCGAGCGCGTCGAGGCGTTCCTTGAGAAAACGGCGCTCGCCCGGATCCTGCAGACCGCCACTGGCGAGTAATCCCCCGAGCATGATCTTCGCGGCTTCGAGCTCGTTCATGTCCTCGAGGATGAAGACCTCCATCTGCTTCGCCCATAGCGGCACGTCTGGATCGGTCGTCAGGCGCTGCAGATCGGCGGCGTAGCGGCGCGCCAGCGGCAGGTCCCGCAGGCGGTGCTTGGCAAGAAGCGCGGCATGCGCGAGCGACGGCCAGCGCCGATTGGGGTCCTCCAGGAAAGCCTCGTGGATGAATTCCAGTATCGCCCGCGCCTTCGCCGGGTCGTCCACTTCGGCATAGATGCGCGCGGCGGCGAACAGGGGATAGTTGCTGCGCGGGTCGGTGTCGAGGATCGCGCGCAGCCAGGCGCGCAGGCGGCCATAGTCGAGGCGCTGGTAGGGCAAGGCGTTGCCGGCGCCGAGGTCGAAGGCCTGCACGTAAAGCATGGCAAGGCGCGCGGCCGCAGCCGGCTCGCCGAGACTCGCGGCGCGCAGGGCCGCGGCACGCGGCGCCGGCGGCAGATCGGACGCCGCTGCGGCGGGCGGCGGGCGCAACGCATGCACGCCGACCTGCGCGGCGAGCGCCGCGCCGAGGAACACCCAGAGCCAGCCGGGCACTGCCGCCAGCGGCCGCTCGCGCGCGCTCACAGGTTGCGCCGGTGGAAATCGAACAGGCCGGCCGCGCACAGCAGGCCCGCATACAGGAGCAGCGCGCCGAGGGCCGCGGCATACTCGCCCGGCGCCGGCGGCGCGTACAGCAGCCATTCGCTGCGCGTGGCCGCGTCGAGCCGCGGCAGCAGCAACGCCACCGCGTCGACCGCGCCGCGCGCGATGCTCTGCGTCCAGGTGTCCTCGGCGAGCGGGCCGCGCGCCAGCAGTTGGATGGCGGCGATGGAGCGCGCCAGCAGGTAGAGACCGGCGGTGGCGGCGATCGCCGGGACCACGTTCGCCAAAGTCACCGCGAAAAACAGGCTCGCCGCGCACACGAGCAGCAGCTCGGCGGCGAGCGATGCGCTCCATAGCGCGGCGCTGCCGGGCGCAGCCCACAGCAGCATCGGCAAGCCGAACGCGGCGGCGAATCCGAGGCCGATCGCGCCGTAGCCGATGAGCTTGCCGATGTAATACTGGCTGCGCGACACGGGCAGCGCCAGCGCGAGCTCGAGCACCTTGTCGTTTGCCTCGCGCACCACGCTCGCCGCGACATGCGCGGCGAGCAGGAACGCCGCGCCGGCGCGCAGCAGCGCGGCGGCCAATGCGGCCTGCAGCTCGCGGCCCTCGGTCACCGCCACCTGCGACAGGAACGCCGCCAGCCCGAGCGCCGCGGCGAGCAGGCCGAGCGCGAGCCACGGCAGGCCGCTGCGGCGTGCCTCGAGCAGGGTGCTGCGGGCGAGAAGAAGGGCTGGGGGCATCTATCGTGGGCCGGGGAATCTGCGTATCTTTGCCTGCGCCGCACCGATCATGCAAGCCGACCCACAGCGCATCGCCGCCGCACGCCTGCCGCAGGCGGCGTGGGCCATCAGCCGGCGCCACTGGCGCTTCGTGGTCATCGCCATGCTGGCGCTGCTGCACGTGGTGGCGCTGCGCGGCGTCGCCGACGACGGCGCGCGCGTCCTGCTGCTGGCGCACCTCGGATTGCTGCTGCTGTGGCAGCCGTTGCTGCGCAGCGAGCGCCGGGTCACGCCGGCGCAAGCGCTTTTCATCGCCGCCTTCGCCACGGCGCTGGTCGTTTTCCTCAACTGGTGGCTGCTGGCGGTGTGGAGCGTGGTGCTCGCGGGACTGGTCGGCGGCAAGGTGTTCCTGCACCAGGCGCGCTGGCAGCGGCGCTTCTACCTGATGGTGTTCGCCTACCTCGTCGCGCTGCTGGTGGTGGTCGTGCTGCCGCAGATCGCGCCGCGCAACGAGATCGATCCGGCGATCCGCGCGCTGGCTGCCTGGGGACTGCCGGCATTGTTCGTGCTCATGGCGCTGACGCCGGCCGAAAGCGATCCGCCCGAGGCGGCGCAGGCGATCGACTATTTCTACAGCGTCTTCCTGATGCTCATGCTCGGCGTGGTGATCCTCGGCAGTTTCGCCTTCATGACGCTGGGGCGCGTCGGCTACCTGGTGTCGCTTACCTACATCGTGTTCGTGATCGCCGGGATTCTCCTTGCGATCGGGCTGGCGTGGAACCCGCGCACCGGCTACGCCGGCCTCAACGTGTTCGTGTCGCGCTACCTGTTTTCCATCGGCCTGCCGATCGAGCAGTGGATGCAACTGCTGGCCGAGCTGTCGCACGCCGAAGCGCGGCCCGAGCGTTTCCTCGCGGACGCGGTGGCGGCGCTCGCGCGGTTGCCCTCGGTCGAGGGCGCCGAGTGGCGCTCGCGCGGCGCGCGCGGCGAGGCGGGCGCACGCACGGCGTATGCCGTAGAGTTCGCCAATCGCGAAATCGCGCTCACCATCTACTCGCGCTACCGCACCAGCCCCGCGCTGCACGGCCATCTGCGGCTGCTGGGGCAGCTGCTGGGAGAGTTCCACCTCGCCAAGCTGCGCGAGCAGGCGCTGCAGGAGGCGAGCTACATGCGGGCGGTGCACGAGACCGGCGCGCGCGTCACGCACGACGTGAAGAACCTGCTGCAGTCGCTGAACGTCCTGTGCTCCGTTGCCGCCGCCGAGGGCGGCGAATCGCCGGAAGCGCTCGCCCTGGTGCGCCGCCAGCTGCCGGCCATCACGCAGCGCCTGGCGGCGACGCTCGACAAGCTGCAGCGCCCGCTCGCGGAGCAGGAGCCGCCGATGCCGGCCGCCGCGTGGTGGGAAGCGCTGCTGCGCCAGTACCAGGACCGCGGCGTGGAGTTCAGCGCACGCGCGCTGGACGGCGCCGAGGTGCCCAGGGCGCTCTTCGACAGCGTCGCCGACAATCTCCTGCAGAACGCGCTGGCCAAGCGCGCCGCCCAGCCCGGTGTGCGCGTGAGCGCCGCGCTCGAGGGCGGCGGCCTGCGGGTATGCGACAGCGGCCGCGCGGTGCCCGCCGGGCTCGCGGCGTCGCTGCTGCGCGCGCCGGTGCAATCCGAAGGCGGGCTGGGGATCGGCCTGTACCAGGCGGCGCGGCAGGCCGAGGCGGCGGGCTACCGCCTGGCGCTCGAGTCGAACCGCGACGGGCGCGTGTGCTTCGCCCTGTCTAGAAGCGAATCGGCAGCGCCGCGCTCAGGCGGAAATTCGGCACCTCTCCCGTAACCCTGAGGTCGGCGGAGAGGTTGAGCATCATGCGACGCGTGAGAATGGTGGCGAGCCCCACCTGCAGCGTACCGACGACGGTATCGGATTCCGGCACGCGTTGCCCGCCCAGCCGCGCCGTGCGCACGAACGCCAGATTGAGTCCGAGATTCACGGACGTATCCGGCCGTGCCGCCAGAATGCCGCCCAGCCGCAGGCCGAGCGCGTCGCCCGGCTCGACCTCGATGCCGGCGATAGTTCGAGAGACTGCCGAGGCATAGGCGAGGCCGCCGTAATAGACCAGGGGATCGTGTCTCTTGAGCGCGGTAAGCCCGGCTTGAAATACGTCGAAGCCTCCGCCGGTGGGGATGTCGCCGTCGAATCCGTCCCGGCCGGTTCGGCTGCGCCAGCCCAGGGAGCCGACCAGGCTTGGCAGGGATCGGCTTTCGCTTCTGAATTGCCGCGACAGCGCCAGATCGACGTCGCCGAGCGCAGACTCGGAGCCTGCCGAGGTCGAAACATGAACATAGGGCACGCGGAGCTGAACCTGCGACGCCCAGGGCAATCCCGCACGGAACGAAAGCGCCGCATCGCTTTGATGGCGCAGCGCGCTCCGCGACTTGTCCCAATGCGCATAGCCCACCTGCGGCTCGATCTCGTATGCGCCCGGAGGCAGGAGCAGCCCTCCTTCCCGAACCAGCGCGCGCTCCAGGGCGCGATTCATCTCGTCGTCGGCGGGCGCCCGGGGGTCTTTTTCCAGAGTCTCGATCCTGCGCTGCAGCCGCTCGATCTCGGCATCGCGCTGCTTGATGGCGCGCTGCAGGTCATCGATCCCCTGCGCCCACGCCGCACCGGGTCCGGCGGCGAGCAGGACGGCAAGCGCCAGGAAGCGCCTCACGGCTTTTGCCGTGTCACGGCAAAGCCGATGCCGCTCTGCCAGGCGCTCGTGAAGCGCTCGATGGACATCTTCCGATTGCCGAAGGCCGGGTCAGCGACGTCCAGCAAACCGTCCTTAA
>JBBDXL010000134.1:0-3008 GCA_040902335.1 Burkholderiales bacterium | reverse complement strand
AAAAGCCGAGATCGTTTTGAACTGCAACGACACCGGGACGCCGTACGCCGCGTCGCCAGGCCGGGAAATCGGGCTCTGACCCCGATTTCCAACATCGCTATGGTAGAAACAGTCGATGCACGATCTCTCCGTCATCGTGACGCTCGCCGGCGGCCTCGCCGTGGCGCTCGCCTTCGGCTGGGCGACGCAGCGCCTCGGGCTGTCGACGCTCGTGGGCTACATGCTCGCCGGGATCGCGGTGGGCCCGTACACGCCGGGGTTCGTCGCCGACGCCTCGCTCGCCGCGCAGATGGCGGAGATCGGCGTGATCCTGCTCATGTTCAGCGTCGGCATGCACTTCCATCCGCAGGAGCTGCTGCGCGTATGGAAGATCGCCGTGCCGGGCGCGGTGGCGCAGAGCGCGGTGGCGGCGCTCGCCGGCTGGGCGCTCGCGCGCGCCTTCGGCTGGAGCCACGGCGCGGGGCTGGTGCTCGGCATGGCGCTCGCGGTGGCGAGCACGGTGGTGCTGATGCGCATGCTCACCGCGGAGGACCGGCTCGCCGCGCGCGACGGCCACGTCGCGGTGGGCTGGCTGATCGTGGAAGACCTGTTCACGGTGGCGGCGCTGGTGGTGCTGCCGGCGCTCGCCGTGGAGGCCGCGGGCGCCGCCGATACCGCCAAAGCGCTGGCGGCCGCCCTGGGCAAGGCGGCGCTGTTCGCGCTGCTCATCTGGCTGCTCGGCACGCGTCTCTTCGCGCATGCCATGGAGCGCGTGGCGCGCACGCGCTCGGCGGAGCTCTTCACCCTGGGCGTGTTCGTCATCGCGCTCGGCATCGCGCTTCTCGCCGCGGAGGTGTTCAACGTGTCGGTCGCGCTGGGCGCATTCTTCGGCGGGCTGGTGGTCGGGCAGTCGCGCTTCGGGCCGCAGGCCGCGGCCGACATGGCGCCGTTCCGGGACGTGTTCTCGGCGCTGTTCTTCGTTTCCATCGGCATGCTCTTCAACCCGGGCTTCGTGCTGGAGCAGCCGCTGCTGTTCGCGGGCGCGCTCGCCATCGTGCTGCTGGCCAAGCCGCTCGTCGCGCTCGGCATCGTGCTGCTGCTGCGCGACCCGCCGCGCACCGCGCTCACGGTGGCGGTGGGCCTGGCGCAGATCGGCGAGTTCTCCTTCATCCTCGCCGCGCTCGGCATGGCGCTCGGCGTGCTGCCGCAAGCCGGGCTGGACGTGCTGGTGGCCGCCGCCCTCGTCTCCATCGCGCTGAATCCGCTCCTGTTCCGCGCGCAGCGTGCCTGGGAAAAGCGGCTGGCGCCGGCGCCGGCTGCCGTGGAGGCGAGCGCCAGCCCCGCGCTCGTCCTCACCGGCGAGGGCGCGCTCGGCAGGCGCGCGATCGAGCGCTGTGCCGCGCAGGGCATGCCGCTCGCCGTCGTGACGCAGGACATGGAAGCGCTCGAGGACCTGCGCGAGCGCGGCATCCACGCCGTCTACGGCGATCCGGGACGCGCCGAAGTGCTGCGCGCGGCGGGCGTCGCCGGCGCGAAAATGATCGTCGTGACCGGGCCGGTGCTGATGGAGAAGATTCGCGTCTGCGCGGCGGCGCGCGAGTTGAATCCGCGCATCGCCATCGTCGCCACGGGGACGGGGACCGCGGAGCGCGCCTGGCTGCAGGAGGTCGGCGCCGGCTTCGTGTGCGACCCGCTGGACGAGGCGGGCGAGGCGCTGCTGCGCGCCATCCACGCCGGCTTGTAGCGAACGCGCCGGGCCCCGGCGCGCATCATGCGTCCCGCCGTCCCCGCCAATAGCGCAGCATCAGCGGCTTCACGCTGACGCCGTGCGCGAGGATCGACAGCGTCACCACGATCAGCGTGAGGTGGATGAATTCGAGCGCCAGCGGCTCGGGCAGCCCGTGCTCGATGGCATACATCAGGTAGTAGAGCGAGCCGATGCCGCGCACCCCGAACCAGCCGATCATGCCGCGCATCGGCCAGGGCGTGCGAGTGCCGGCGAGGCCGCCCATCACGCTGAGCGGCCGCGCCACGAGGAACAGGAACGCGGCGAGCCCTACCGCGCGCCAGCTCCACGAGTCCAGGAACAGCGTGCCGCCGATCAGCAGCACGAGCAGGATCTCGGAAAGCCGCTCCAGTTGCTCCTTGAACACCAGCGAGTCGACGCTCACCTGCGGGATCGCCGGCTCCGCGGGCGCGTGCGCGAAGTCCTCGCCCGCCAGGCGCAGCTCGGTCTGGCGCAGCGCCACCGCGGCAAAGAACACCGCGAGGAACCCCCAGGTGTGCACGAGCACCGCGACGCCGTAGACCGCGCCGATCAGGCCGAGGCCGATGAAATCGTCGAAGCGCTCGCTCACCGCATCCGCGTGCCGCAGCCTCGCGGCGAGGTGCGCGATCGCCACCCCGCCCGCGACGCCGATGCCGATGCCGCCGGCGGTCGCCCACAGCACGTCGACGAGCACCCAGCGCAGGCCGAGCCCGCCGAGCTCGTGCAGGCCGAGGAGCCCCAGGCCGAGCATCACGAACGGAAACGCGCTGCCGTCGTTCATGCCGGCTTCGCAGGTGAGGTTGAAGCGCAGCCGGTCGCGGTCGCCCGCGTGGCGCACCTGCACGTCGCCCGCGAGCACCGGGTCGGTGGGCGCGAGGATCGCGCCGAGCAGCACCGCGGCGCCGAGCGGCAGCTCGAGGACGTGATAGCCGAACGCGGCGACCAGGAACACCGTCACCGCCATCGACACGAACGCGAGCAGCACCGGCGAGCGCCAGCGCGCCCAGCCCACCGGCGCGGGCAGCTTCACGCCCGCGGCGAACAGCGAGATCAGCACCGCCGCCTCGGTCAGCACCTCGAGCACCGCGGATTGCTTGAGCGGGTTGAAGTGGAACAGGCCGAGCACCGTCGGGCCGACGACCATGCCCACCGCCAGGTAGATGATCGCCGTGGTCAGCGGCAGGCGCCGCATGGCGGGCGCGAGCAGGCCCATGGCGAGCATCAGCAGGCCGACGACGAGGAAACCGATGGCGCTGGTCAT
>JBBDXL010000133.1:0-21034 GCA_040902335.1 Burkholderiales bacterium | reverse complement strand
TCTGGATCTGGCGCATCTGCTCGCGCAGCACGTGCTCGCGCTGGCGCTCGTCGAACTCCTTCTTGGTCTTGTCGCCGATCTCCTTCGACAGGCGCAGCACGCTCACGCGCTCGGCGAGATGCGCGAGCACGAGGTCCAGCCGCTGCTTCAGATCGAAGGCTTCGAGCACCGCCTGCTTTTCCTCGTTCTCGATGTCGAGCAGGTTCGCCACCATGTCGGCGAGCTGCGAGGCGGAGTCGATGGCCTGCACCGCCCCGGCCAGCTCGTCGGGAACGTTCGGCAGCAGCTTGATCGCCTCGACGGCCTGCGCCTTGAGCTGCAGGAACCGCGCCTCGATCTCTTCGCCGCCTTCGGTCGCCTCGGGAACCCACACGACGCGCGCCACGAGAAACGGCCAGCCCTCGAGGAACTCGGTGACGCGAAAGCGGCTCTGCCCCTGCACGGCCAGGTGGTGCACGCCTTCGGCGGCGGGCACATAGCGCACGATCTCGCCGGCCGTGCCTACCCAGTGCAGGTCGTCGGCGCCCACCTGATCCGTTTTCGGGTCGCGCTGCAGCAGGAACCCCGCCTTGCGTCCCTGGCGCGCGGCTTCCTGCACCGCGGCGACGGACGAGCCGCGGCCGACCGCGAGCGGCGTAATGATGCCGGGGAACAGCACCGCGCTTCGCAGGGGCACGAGGATCAGCGCCTCCTCGGGTATGGGACGCACGGCGAGCGCCGTTCCGCGGCCCGTGCGGCTGCGCGGCTTCTCGCCGCCCGCACCGTTGTCGCCGCCCTCGAGCGTTTCCTGCCGTTTCCTGCGCCAGAAGTCCATGCTTCTCTCCTGCGGAACCGCGCACGGATGTGCGCGCCGATGACGTAGGTGCGGTCGAATCGGGCGGAATCAAGCCGTCCAACGCCACAGATTTCTTAGGGATAAAGCGGCGCCCGCATTAGCCCGCGAGGGCACTTCGAGCGGCGCAAGGCCCGTTTTGACTATCCGCGCACCCAGGTTAGCATGGTCAGAAACCCGACTGAACCATGTTCCAGGAACGCCTGCGCGCCCTGACGCGCGACACGCTGCGCGGCATGCGCCGCGGCATCGAGAAGGAGTCGCTGCGCACGCGGCCCGACGGCGCGCTCGCGCTCACGCCGCACGCCGCCGCGCTCGGCTCGGCGCTCGCGCACCCGCACCTCACGACCGACTTCAGCGAGTCGCAGCTCGAGCTGATCACCGGCACCCACCTCACGGTGGAGGGTTGCCTGGACGAGCTGACGCGCATTCATCAGTCCGTGTATCGCGCCATCGGCGAGGAGCTGCTGTGGGCCGGCAGCATGCCCTGCGGTCTGCCTGCGGAGCCCGAGATCCCGATCGCCCACTACGGCAGCTCCAACGTCGGGTGCGCCAAGACCGTCTATCGCAACGGCCTTTCCTGGCGCTACGGCCGGCGCATGCAGACCATCTCGGGGATCCACTACAACTGGTCGCTGCCCGGGCTGGGCAATGCCGAGTACTTCGCGCTGATCCGCAATTTCCGCCGCCACGGCTGGCTGCTGCTGTACCTGTTCGGCGCCTCGCCTGCGGTTTGCGCGAGCTTCGTCGACGGCCGAGCGCACCCGCTGCGCGAGTTGCGCCCGGGGACGCTGTACTTGCCGCACGCCACGTCGCTGCGCATGGGACGCCTCGGCTACCAGAGCGATGCGCAATCGTCGCTGGCCATCATGTGCAACGACCTCGAGACCTACGGCGCCACGCTGCAGCGAGGCCTGACCCAGGCTTATCCGCCGTACGAGAAAATCGGCATCCGCGAACCGGGCGTGAAGGGCGACGGCCCCGACAGCTACCGCCAGCTTTCCACCACGCTGCTGCAGATCGAAAACGAGTTCTACGGCAAGATCCGCCCCAAGCGCCCCATTCGGCAGGGCGAGCGGCCGCTGCACGCGCTGCGCGAGCGCGGCGTGGAGTACGTCGAAGTGCGGCTCATGGACCTCGATCCCTGCGTCGCCATCGGCATCACGGCGCCGGTGATGCGCTTTCTCGACGTATTCCTCCTGCACTGCCTGCTTTCCGAGAGCCCGCCGGACACCGTGGACGAGGTTGCCTGCGTGGCGCGCAATCAGGAGTGCGTGGCGGCTCGCGGCCGCGAGCTGGGCCTGCGCATTGGCTGCGGACCGCAGGACATCGGCCTGCAGGAGTGGGGTGAACGGCTGCTCGCCGAATGCGCGCTCGTGGCCGAAGCGGTGGACGCCGCGTTCGGCGGGAAGTTGTATCGCGAAGCGCACGCCGCGCAGCTCGCGGTAATGCGCGACCCGGCGCGCACGCCCTCGGCGCGCATGCTCGCGGACATGCACGATCACGGCGACTCCTACCGCGACTTCGTCCTCGCACAATCACGCCGCCACCGCGATGCGCTCATGGCGCTGCCATTCCCGACCGCGGAAGAGCAGCGCTTCGCGCAACTGGCGGCGGCGTCGATCGCCGAGCAGAAGGCCATCGAGGCCGCCGACACCCTGCCGTTCGAGGAGTACCGCAAGACTTACCTGGCGGTGGAGCGGCTGGGCACGGACGGCGGGCCCGTGGCCCACCCCACAAGCGAGGAGAAATAATGCCTACGACCACCGCAAGCGGGCTCGTCTACGAAGAGAAGGTCGTCGGTACCGGCGACACGGCACAATCCGGGCAGGACGTTTCCGTCCATTACACCGGCTGGCTGCTCTACGGCGGCGAGCGCGGCAGGAAGTTCGACTCCAGCAAGGACCGCGGCGAGGCGTTCGGTTTCGGACTCGGCGCCGGCCAGGTCATCAAGGGCTGGGACGAGGGCGTGCAGGGCATGAAAGTCGGCGGCACGCGCGTGCTCACCATCCCGCCCGGTCTCGGCTACGGCGCGCGGGGCGCCGGTGGCGTGATTCCGCCAAATGCGACACTGATATTCGAAGTCGAGCTGCTCGCGATCGAGAAATAGTTCCGGAAAGCGTTAGCCCCGTTGCGCTAGACTAGCGGCCGGGGGGGGTGACTCTTAGCGGTGGAAAGGAGTGCCCTATGGCGGATTCTCCGCTCTGGATGATCTGGCCAGGCAACGCAGCGCTCTCCGCGCTGATTTGGTTTGTCATCGCCATGCCGTTCATGTACGCGGCGCGCACGCCCGTGCACGGCTTGCTGCGCTCTCTCGGCGCACTCGCCGGCGGCCCGTTGCGCCTCGCGGCGCGTTCCCTTCTCGCCACCGCGCGCGACTTGCGGGAGCGCAACCGCGCGGTGCTGCTCGCGCAGGGGCGCGAGGAGTCCGAGGAAAGAATCGCGCGCGAGTTCGAGCGCGTAGCGGCGCTGGTGAAGCGCGACCTCGAGGGCTATCCGGCCCTGCAACGGCGGCTGCTCGACGAGATCACGCGCGTCGAGGAGGACTACCGCAAGTGCGGCGAGGTGCCGCCGCCGCCTCCCGAGTGGGTCGAGGCGGTTGCCGCGGTCGCGAAAATCAAGCCCAACGGCAACGAGCTGGTGCAGCACCTGCTCGAGGAGATCAATATCTCCATCAAGGCGATCCACGACAAGGCGCTCGCCGAGTACCGCCGCTCCTATCAGGCACGCCACAAGATCCTCGATGGCTTCATGCCGTTCTGGCGCTCCCTCGACAAGACGCTGGCGCAGGCTGACCGCAAGATGACGAGCCTTGCCGACCGCGCCGCGGCCATCGACGCCCAGATGGAGCGCTACGACGCCATCGTGAAGAAGACCGACAAGGCCGAGCACGCGCTCACCGTGTCGGCGCTGACTCAATTTTTCATCGCTTCGCTCGTCCTCGCCATCGCCGCGGGCGGCGCCCTCATCAATTTCAAGCTGATCGCGCTGCCGATGTCGGAGATGGTGGGCGCGGGGGACTACCTCACCGCATCGCTGCGCACCTCCGAGGTCGCCGCCCTGGTGATCATCTTCGTCGAGGCCACCATGGGGCTGTTTCTCATGGAGACGCTGCGCATTACGCACCTGTTTCCGCGCATCCACAGCCTCCCCGAGAACATGCGCAAGCGCATGATGTGGACGTCGTTCGTGCTGCTGCTCATCCTGGCGGGGATCGAGGCGGCGCTCGCGTTGATGCGCGACATGCTGATCGCCGACAAGCAGGCGCTGCTGCAGTCGCTGGCCGCGACGCAGGCCCATGCGGCGGACGGCTGGCTGACGGGCATCCCGACGGCGGGGCAGATGCTGCTCGGCTTCATTCTGCCGTTCGCCCTGGCCTTTGTCGCCATCCCGCTCGAATCATTCATCAATTCGGCGCGCACCGTGGGCGGCGCCGCGCTCGTCGTCCTGGCGCGTGCGACGGGCGTGGCGCTGCGCGTCGCGGGCAACTTCTTCCGCCAGCTTGCCAAGGTGCTCATCACACTCTACGACATCGTCATCGTGCTGCCGCTCCTGGTGGAGCGACTGGCGAAAGGCGCGCGCGGGCCGGCGGTCCGCGGCGGGCGCGCGGACCTGAAAGTCGGAGAGCGGTCATGAGGCGGCGCACGTTTCTGCTTTCGGTCCCGCTGCTGGGCCTGGCGCAGGCCCTGGGGTGCACGGACCCGCGCAGCCACTCGCACGCCGTGTACCTGCTCGTGGACACCTCCGGCACCTACGCCCAGGAGGTCGACAAGGCGCAGCTCATCGTGAACTACCTGCTCGGCTCCCTGCAGCCGGGCGATTCGCTCGCGGTGGCGCGCGTGCGCAGCCGCAGCTTCAGCGAGAAGGACATTATCGCCAAGGCAACCTTCGACCAGCGCCCGTCGCAGGCCAACGCGCAAAAGCGGCTTTTCAAGGACCAGATCGCGGACTTCACCGCCAACGCGCGCGGCAGCGTGAAAACCGACATTACCGGCGGCCTGATCCAGGGGGCGCTGTTCCTGAACGAGACGGGCGCGGGGAAGAAGACCATCCTCATCTTCTCCGACATGCAGGAGGAGCTGGACAGATCCACCATCCGCGACTTCCCCATCGACCTGAAGGACATCCGCGTGGTAGCGGTGAACGTGGTGAAGCTGAACACCGACAACATCGATCCGCGTCGCTACCTGGGACGGCTGGACGCCTGGCAGAAGCGCGTGGAGGGCGCCGGCGCGCGCGAATGGCGGGTGATTAACGACCTCGAGCACCTCGACGCGCTGTTGAAAAGCTGATGCCCGGGGCGTAGCATGGGCCGGTCGTGACCACCGCAAGGAGGTACGCCATGTGCTGGGAATATGACGTCGAGTACACCCTGCGCCGCGCCGAGGAAGCGCGCCGCGCGATGCAGGAAGCGCAGGAGAAGCTCAAGCAGGCCAAGCAGCCGGCGGTGCCGGCGCCAGAGCCGGGGACGACCCAGGAACCCGTTCCGGCCTGAAGCCTCGATCCTGGACGTGAAGCCCCGCCCCGGCGGGGCTTTTCATTTCCAGGAAATAGGCCGCAGTCGCGCCGGCAGATAGAGCGGGTGCGCGGGCTCGCCGCCCGCGTTGAGGCGCAGCACGTGAAGCACGACACCGGCATTGCGCAGGAGGCGAAGCACCGCTTGCGAGCGCTCCCCGTGCACGCCGTGATTGCCCCATGCGCACACAACGATGTCCGCCTGCCCGGCCGCGCGCAGGATGGCCGCGTCGCTCGCCCTGCCCACCGGATCCCTTGCGGATTTCATCCTCGCGGGCTCGGTCGCACGCCAGGCGAACAAGTTGGTCACCAGCAATGCGCCGTAGCCCCAGCGCCTTGCATAGTCCCTCGCCCGCGAGCAGGTCGGGTCGAGTACCCTCTCGTCCGCCGTGCTCGGGTTGAGCATTAGGAAATTGGCCACCGGCGCCGCATCGTCCCAGCGCCGCCAAAGCAGATAGCGCCAGCGCCGGCAGGCGGAGAACGTCGCGCCGGCGGGAGTCACGCCGTGCGCGCCCGCGGCATGCGCGCGCGCCAGCCCGCGGCGCCCGCTGCCACTGCCGATGCCGCGGCGATCGCGAAGGCGATCGCGTAGCTGCCCGTGCGATCGAAGAGATAGCCCGCGATCCAGGGCCCGAACGCGCTGCCCGCGGCGCTGCCCATGAGGCCCGCACCGACGATGGCGCCGAAATGCGGTCCGCTGAAGCGGTCGCTTACCATCGCGGGGATCAGCGACGCGGTCACCGAGTAGCCCAAGCCGAGCAGCACTGCGTAGCCGTAAATCGCCCAGCGCGCGGGCGCCTGGCCGATCGCCGCGAGCGCCGCCACGGCGGCGAGCATGACGACGATGCCGGCGACGTACACCACTTCGCGCTCCACGCGATCGGACAGCCAGCCGCCGCCCGTCTTGCCGACGATGCTCGAAAAGCCGACGACGCCGACCACCGACGCGGCGACCAAGGCAGATACGCCCTGGTCGACCAGGTAGGCCACCTGGTGCACGTGCAGCGTCTGCGAGCAGATGTTGCCGAAGAAGAACGCCGCCAGCATCAGCCAGAAGGGCCTGCCGCGCATCGCCTGCGCGAGCGTGACGACGGGCAGGGGCTTCTGCGTAACGGCGGCAGGCTCCGGCGCGGGCCGGCGCACCGGCGCCCGCAGATGCAGGAATAGCGACGACGGCACGATCCACAGCACACAGATTGCGGCCAGCACGCGAAACGCCGTGCGCCAGCCGTAGGCGTCGATGAGCAGCTGCGTGAGCGGCACCACCAGCAGCATGCCGACGCCCACGCCGGAGCTGACGATGCCGAGCGCGAGGCCGAGCTTGTCCTGGAAGTCGCGCTGCACCTGGACCAGCGCCGGGACCCAGCCCGCCGCCGCCACGGCGATCGCGGTGAAAACGCCGAAGCCCAGGTACAGATGCCACGGGGCGGAAATGTAGCTGTCGGCCCAGAGCGCAAGGCCGAGGGCGACGCCGCCCGCCGCCATCAGACGTAGCGGACGCAGCCGGTCGCACAGCGCGCCGACCACGGGATTGACCGCGCCGTGCACCAGCGTGAACACGGAAAACGCGCCGGCGAGCACCGAGCGGCTCCAGCCATACTCGTGCAGCAGCGCCACCAGCACCACGCTATAGGAGTACCAGACGCCGTAGGCGAGCGCGAGCGTGAGGGCGATGACGCCCAGGCTCAGGGCGCGGCGCGGCTGCGGCAAGGCGCGTGCAGCAGCCGCTCAGGCCACGCCCTCGACGATGCGCATGTCGCGCTCGGCGGCGTTCTTGCCGAGGACATCGAGCGCCTTCTTATAGGCCGGTCCTTCGTATGCGGCTTGCGCCTGCTCGAGGCTGTCGAACTCGACCACCACCGTGCGCTGGTTCATGCCCATCTCGTAGGTCTTGGCGGGCATGCCGCGCACCAGGAACCTGCCGCCCGCGGCCTGGACCGCGGGGCCGGCGAGCTTCGCGTACGCCTCGAGGGCTTTGGGGTCGCTGAGAGAACGGTAAGTGACAACCATGTAGGCCTTGGCCAACGCGATCTCCTCTGAGATTGGGACAGGTCCCCATTTTCACACGGCGCAATGCCGTCGCCGCGCAGTTTCGCCCGCATCGTTGCTATAGTCGGAACGTTCCGATCCTGAGGAGAACTGCGTGAGCACCGTCCCCAATCACGCCCTGCGCCAGTTGCGCGCCGGCAAGCTGGCGATCGGCCTGGGCCTGCGCCAGGCGCGCACCGTCGACGTTGCGCAGATCCTGAAGACCGCGGGCTTCGACTGGATGTTCATCGACTGCGAGCACAACTCGATGGGCACCGACACCGCCGCGCAGATCGCCTCCGCCGCGCTCGCCATCGGCATCACGCCCGTGGTGCGCGTCGCGGGCAAGGAGCACTGGCTCGCTTCGCGCCTGCTCGACAACGGTGCGCAGGGCGTCGTCGTGCCGCACGTCGACACCGAGCTGGAAGCGAAGCGCATCGCCGATCACTGCCGCTTTCCGCCCATCGGCCACCGCTCGATGGGCGGCGGCCTGCAGCAGCTCGGCTTCGCGTCGATGCCGGTGGGCGAGGCGGCGCGCATCGTCAACGACGAGACGCTCGTCGTCGTGATGCTCGAGTCGCCCAAGGGCATCGAGAATTGCGATGCGATCGCGGCCGTGAAGGGCATCGACGCGCTGCTCATCGGCACCAACGACCTGTGCTTCGAGATGGGCATCCCGGGCAGGTTCGACGACCCGCGGATGGCGGAGGCCTACCAGAAGGTCATTGCCGCCTGCAAGAAGCACGGCAAGTTCGCGGGCATGGGCGGCATGTACACAAAAGAGTTGCTCGAGCGCCACATCGCCATGGGCGTGCAGCTGATCCTGTCGGGGTCGGATTTCTCGCTCTTGCAGCAGGCGGCAAAAGCGCGCGCCGACATGGTGCGCAGCTTCGAGAAGGCGTGAGGGCCGCGCGCGTCGAAACCGTCGTCGTTCGCGACAGCCCGATGGAGGTGTTCCTGTTCGCGCCCGCGGGCGCGGGGCCGCACCCCGGGATCGTGCTCTGCCAGCATATTCCCGTCGGCCACACCGGCCTGGAAAACGACGTCGTGACGCTGAAGACCGCCGCGCGCTACTGCGAGAACGGTTATTTCGTCGCCGTGCCCTTCATCTTCCACTGGTGGCCGAAGAGCGCCGACATCGAGGTGAAGCGCGCGGAGTTCCGCGACGACTGGACGCGGCTCGATCTGGACGCCGCGTTCAAGCTGCTCGCCAGGCAGCCGAGCGTCGACAAGAACCGCATCGGCATCGCCGGGCACTGCTGGGGCGGACGCGTCGCGTGGCTCGGTGCCTGCACCAATCCGCGCTACAAGGCCGCCGCGATCTTCTACGGCGGGCGCGTGAAGCTCGTCATGGGCGAAGGTAATTCGCCGGTGATCGATCTCACGCCCGCCATCCGCTGCCCGGTGATCGGCTTCTTCGGCAACGAGGACACCAATCCCGCGCCCGCCGACGTGAATGACTACGAGGCCGCGCTCGCCAAGGCCGGCGTCGAGCACGTGTTCCACCGCTACGACGGCGCCGGCCATGCCTTCCAGTCGTTCAACAACCCGGAGCGCTACCGCAAGGAAGCAAGCGAGGACGCGTGGAACAAGGTGCTGGCGTTCTTCGGGGAGAAGCTCGGCAGCGTCGGTCCAGCGACCGGGGGAAATGCAAGGTCCCGCGCCGGCGTGCCGGGAGATGCGTGAGAGTCAGCTCTTGCCGCTCACGCTCCACTGCTCCTCGATCCTGCATCCGGCGGCACGCAGAATCACCGAGACCGGACAGCGCTTCGCCAGAGCCCTCTTGAGGGCATCGATCTGTGGCTCGGTCGCATCCGTGATCAAGTCGACCTTCAGCTCGATCCGCGGAAATGGCACACTGACCTCCGCCTTGCCGAATACGCCGCGCGTGTCGAGATGCCCGACGAGCTTCAGGTCCATCGTCTCGATGTGGATCCCCATGTCGTCGGCGATCATGTTCGCAACCACGTTCGTGCAGCCGAGAAACGCCGCCAGCATGGTCTCGAGGGGCGATGGTCCGAGGTCGGACCCTTCGCGTGACGGCGGCTCGTCGATAACCAAGCGGTGATGGCGCGCCTGCGCCTCGGTACGCGCGTGCGTCGGGCATGTCGCCGCGACCCGGATCTGGAAAGTCTCGGGCATAGTGAACGATGCCATCAGTTTCTCCGCGTTGACGGTCAGACGGAAAGGTAGCGTTGCATGATCTCGGGGTTGCCGCGCATTTCGGCGCGCGTGCCCGCGTATCGAACCTCGCCCTTTTCGAGGACATACACCCGGTCGGCGAGCGACAGCACGAAGTCGAGGTTCTGCTCGGCGAGGACGATCGAGAGGCCGTCCTCCCGCAGGACGCCAATCTGCTGACGCAGCGCCTCGACCACGAGCGGTGCGAGACCCTCCGACGGCTCGTCGAGCAGCAGCAGCGTCGGATTCGTCATCAGGCTGCGCGCGATGGTCAGCATCTGTTGCTGGCCGCCGCTCAGATAGCCGCCCTTGCGGCTTGCAATGGGCTCAAGATCCGGAAAGAGGGCGTAGATCCGCGACTCGTTCCAGCCGGCCGCGCCCGCGTCGCGCCGCGCAATGTCGAGGTTTTCCCAGACGGTAAGCTCGGGGAAGATCCGGCGGTCCTCCGGCACGAATCCGATGCCGAGCCGCGCAATCCGATAAGGCGGCTGTCCTGCGATCTCGCGTCCGCGCCAGCGCACGCTGCCTTGCGAAGGGGGGGTAAGGCCCATGATCGCGCGCAGGCTGGTGGTCTTGCCTACGCCATTGCGCCCCATCAGCGCGACGACTTCGCCCTCGCCGACCTCCAGCGACACGCCGAACAGCACTCGGCTGATGCCGTACGCCGCGTGAACGTCGTCGAGCTCAAGCAGCTTCATCGATTGCCTTGCCCAGGTACACGCGGCGCACTTCGGCATCGCGCCTGATCTGGTCGGGGGTACCGGTCGCAATGATCGCCCCGTGGTGCAGCACCGAGACGCGATCGGCGATCGAGAACACCACATCCATGTCGTGCTCGGTGAAGAGCAGGGTGAGCTTGCGCTCGTTCGCGATCCGCCCAACCAGCTGGATCGCCTCCGCCGTTTCGTGCGGGGACATGCCTGCGGTCGGCTCGTCGAGCAAGAGCAACCTCGGGTCTGCGGCCAGCGCGATCGCCAGCTCCAGCTGCTTCTGCTTGCCGTACGCGAGCGTCCCGGCCGGCGCGTCGGCGTCGCTCGTCAGCCCGACCGCCGCGAGCGTGGCTTCGGTCTCGTCCCGGTAGAGGCGGTCGGCGAGCGTGAACAGCTCGAACGTGCGGCCAGCGCGCGCGATGTGCGCTGCCTGCACACTCTCATAAACCGAGAGCCGCGGATAGATATTGATGCGCTGGAAGGAGCGCGCTATGCCGCGACGCACGATACGGTGCGGGGGCAGCCCGGTGATCGCCCGATCGCCGAGCAGGATCTCACCCGCGTCCGGCCGAAGGTGCCCGGTGATCAAGTTGAAGAACGTCGTCTTGCCCGCGCCGTTCGGGCCGATCACTGCATGGCGCTCGCCCGCAGCCAGTGCGAAGTCGACGTCCTGCACCGCAACGAAGCCGTCGAAGGATTTTCGCAGGCCTCTGATCGACAGCACCTGCGCCGTTGTCATGCGCGCTCCACGGACCGCGCGGCGCGCCGACGCGCCATTCCCGCAAGTCCCGTCGGAAACACGAACAGCACCACGAGCAGAATCGCGCCGAGGAAGGTCGGCCAGTACTCGGTGACGTCCCGGATGAGCCGTTCGAGCAGGATGAGCGCCGCTGCGCCGACGGCCGGTCCGGCGAACGAGTGGATTCCGCCGAGCACCGCCATGATCAGCACCTCGGCCGACTGTGTCCACCAGGCCGATTCCACGAAGACGCTCCGGTTAAAGATGCTATGCAGCGCGCCCGCGATGCCGCTGATTCCGCCCGAAATCACGAACGCCACCAGTTGCACGCGCTTCACGTGGATGCCGACGAACTCGGCGCGCACAGCGTTCTCGCGTGTCGCGGCGAGCGTGCGGCCGAACGCCGAGTGCACGACTACCCACAGGAGCGCGACGCACGCGCCCACGATCGCGAGCGCGAAATAGTAGAACTGTGCCGGCTCGTCGAGCCAGGCGGGCACGGGCACGCCGATCAGCCCGGTATCGCCACCGGTTACCGCGCTCCACTTGAACGCGACTGCCCACACGAGCTGTCCGAACGCGAGCGTGAGAATCGCCAGATAGATCTCGGTGAGCTTGACGCAGAAATATCCGATTATCGCGGCAGCCACCGTCGCCAGCGCGACTCCGGCGGGGAAAGCAGCCGCCAGCGGCCATGACAGCTTCACCGAGAGCACGGCGCAACCGTACGCGCCGATCGCGAAGTACGCTGCATGCCCGAAGGAGATCAGCCCGCCGTAACCCAGGAGAAGATTGAACGCGAGCGCGAAGAGGGCAAAGATGAGGATCTCGGTGGCGAGATACGTCACGTAGAGCGACCCGGCGGCCGGCACCGCGAGCAGCGCGGCCAGTACGGCGGCCAGGATCCACATGCTGCGCGGCGCGCCCCTCGCAGTGCTCATCTCGCCTCCTGTCGGCCCAGCAGCCCCCAGGGTCGGAACATGAGCACGCCGACCATCATCACGTAGATGAGCACGAGCTCGAACGCCGGCACGAGCAGGATGCCGAATGCCGTCAGCTGCCCGAGGATGATCGCCCCGAGGAATGCGCCGCCGAGGCTGCCGAGGCCGCCGATGATCACGATGATGAAGCACTCGACGATGATCTGGGCGTCGAGCCCCGGATACACGGACAGCACCGGAGAGGCGAGCGCGCCCCCCAGACCCGCGAGCGCCGAGCCGGTCACGAACACCAGCATGTAGATGCGCGGCACGTTCAACCCGAGCGCTGACAGCATTTCGCGGTCCTGCGTCGCCGCGCGAACCACCCGGCCCCAGCGGGTACGGTTGACCACGAACCAGAGCGCGAAAGCAGTGACGAAGCCGATGACGCACAGCAGGAGCCGGTAGGTCGGGTAGTAGGTGATTCCTAGATTCGTCGCACCGTCGAAGCCCGTCGGATACGGGACGGACAGCACGTTCGTGCCCCAGCCGGCCTTCAGCATGTCTCCGATCAGGAGTACCAGCGCGAAAGTGAACAGCAGCTGGTAGACGTGATCGCGCTCGTACAGGTGCCGCAGAAAAAGCCGCTCGATCACGAACGCGAAGATGGCCAAGGCTGCGGTCGCACCCCCGACCGCGAGCCAGAAGGCTCCTGGCGCCCTTGCGAGGACATCGACCAGGAAGTACGTGACGTAACCGCCGATCAGGAAGAACGCGCCGTGCGCGAAGTTGAGAACCCGCAGTACGCCGAGGATCAAGGTCAGCCCGGCGGCAATGACGAACAGGTTCATCCCCAGGGAGAGCCCGTTCAGGAACTGAATGAAGAAGTAGACAGGATTACCAGACATACTTTTTACCGGCTGTAAGGCGCGACCTCCGAAGCGGGGTGGCGACGCCGCGCATGATCAGATTGTGCAACGGCCGGAGTGTCGCGTGTGGCGATACTCCGGCCGTGTTGCCGTCCGACGCGGCTCAGTCCATCAGCCGATCGGCGGGGAGGTACTCGACCGGCTTCATTACCTTGTAAGGGTAGCTCGGATCGCCGGACGCGTTCATCTCGCCCCAGAACTGACCGCGGTTCGCCTGGTGATCCGAGGCACGCATCGTCTGCGGGCCGATCGGCGTCTGGATCGTGAGGCCCTCGAGCGCCGCGACGACCGCATCGGTGTTGGTCGATCCCGCCTTGCGAATACCCTCGGCGAGCCACTGCATCGCCACGTAGCCCGTAATCGGCCACGACGCTGGATGCTGCTTGCCGGTGAGCTTGCGCAACTCTTCGACGTACGCCTTGTGCTCCGGCGTGTTCGGATAGTAGAAGACCTCGTACGCGTTGCCCCACACCCCCGACGGCATGTCGTTGCCGAGCTCCTCGGCGACCTCGGGCGAGCCGATCTCACCGGCGCTGACATACTTCACCTTGTTGAAGAGGCCGAACGTCTTCGCCTGCTTCGCGAACGGCACGAAGAGCGCTCCCCACACGCCGCTGAACACGCCGTCGCAGTCGGCCTGCATGATCTTGGTGATGTAGGCGCTATAGTCGGTGGTGCCCTGCTTCGGCCATGCCTGGTCCACGATTTTCGCCTGCGGCCGGATCTTCGCGAGGTGCGCCTTGAATGCCTCCCCCAGATCGTGGCCATACGAGTAATCCATGAGGATGGTGCAGATCTTGTTCATCCCCAGTCGATCGGCGATGACCGCGGCCGACTTGCCCTCGGTGTTGGTGTTCGCCGCAGCGCGAAAGACATACTTGTGGAAGTTCTTGGCGTCGGTCATCTGGGTTGTTTTCGGGATTGCCGCGATGTAGATCACCTTCTCCTGCTTCGCGATCTCCGATATCGCCTGCCCTTCCGACGAGCTGACGCCGCCCAGCAGGAACTGCACCCGTTCCTTCGCGATCAGGTCGCGCGCGGCCGCGGTCGCGTCCTTCGGATTGCACTTCGAGTCCCGATGGAAGGTGACGATCTTCTTGCCGTTCAGGCCGCCCGCGGCGTTGATCTTCTTCGCCATGATCTCGTGGCCTTGCAGCGCAGGCTTGCCGAAGATGATGCAGAAGCCCGACGTGGGATAGAGCACGCCCACCCGGATCTCCTCCTGGGCAACCGAAGTACCGATGCCCGCGAACACCAACCCAGCCGCCATGGTCAATCGAACGATGATCCGCATTGCCGCCTCCTCCGTTATGGTCGCAATCGCGCCCCGGCTCAGAACGGCTTGCGGCCGGGGATCCGTACGGGAATACGATACAACGACGTTGACGCAGTGAAGAACATGCTGCACAGGTCGTCGTCGCCCCAGTTGAAGTTCGCCACGACCTCGGGCAGACGGATCACGCCGAGGCAGGCGGCGTCCGGCGCGAACACGTGCACGCCGCCCGGGCCCGTGCAGTAGAGATTCCCCTCGCGGTCGATCTTCATCCCGTCCACGCCGCCGTCGCCCGCGCCGGTCGGCGTCGCCCAGACGCGAGAGTTCGAAAGCCTGCCGCTCGAATCCACGTCGAACACGCGGATGTGGCCGCGCTCCGTGTCGTTGACGAACAGGCGCTTCTCGTCAGGCGAGAAGCACAGCCCGTTTGGCTGGCCGAAATCGTCGACGAGCAGCTGCAGGGCGCCATCGGGCGCGATGCGGTACACGCCGCGGAAGTCGAGCTCGGGCTCGCGCGGCACGCCGTAATACTCGACGCGACCGAAGATCGGATCGGTGAAATAGATCGCGCCGTCGCTTTTCACAATGACATCGTTCGGGCTGTTCAGCTCCTTGCCCTTCCAGTGCGTGGCGAGCACGGTAATCGCACCGCCGGGCTCGGTGCGGGTCACGCGGCTGGTGGCGTGCTCGCAGGTGATCAGCCGGCCAGCCGCGTCGTAGGCGTTGCCGTTGGCCTTGTTGCTCGGTTTGCGGAACGTGCTGATCTTCCCGTCTGCGCTCCACTTTCGCATGTGATCGCCGGGCATGTCGCTGAACACCAGGTTGCGCTCCCGCGGGTGCCAGACCGGCCCCTCGGTAAACTCGAATCCGGTGCCGATCCGCTCCGCCCGGGCATCGGGATCGACGACGCCCCGCATGCGCGGGTCGCGCGCCTCGACGCTCACTTTTTGCGGTCCTTCCACATCGCCGCGACGGTCTTGCCGCCCACGTGCCAGTGCTCGGGTTCCACGTTCTCGAAGACAACCCACACGGCGTCCTGCGGCAAGCCGGATACCTCGCAGATCGCCTGCGTCACGCGCGAGCCAATCTCCGCTTTCTTCGCGGCGGGGTTGTCGCCAAGCGCTTTCTCGATCAATCGGATGTTCACAAATGGCATCGCAAAACTCCTGCGCAGGGAATGGCCGCGACGGGTCCGCGCCGCGCGCCGGGGTAATCAGACTAGATCGACTTTCCCGGACCCGCCTCCGGGACTCGCGCAGGATTCCTGCGGATTCGCGCAGCCGCGCCGCCGCGCACGCCGGTGGGGCAGGGTTCTCCGGCGGCCCGCGATTCTTTCAGGTGGCGCCGCGGTGCGCGGCGAGCCACGCGGCGAGTCGCCGATCTTCGCGGCCGAGGTTGCCGGGATTGAGCAGGCCACGGGACAGTGCGAGGTACACGGCCCGGGTGCGCGAGTTGTACGTCGGGCCCCACTCGCCCCCGCCTTCGCCGTCGGCGACGACGCGCAGTTTTTCGTAAAGGTGCTGCAAGTGGATCTGGGCGCCGCGCACCGAAATGCCGAGCCGTGCGGCGATTGCCTTGTCCGTCAGACCCAGGGCGAGATCGACGAGGATTTCGTACTCCGAATCGGTGAGTCCCTCGAGTCGGTCCTCGGCGCGCTGCTGCACTCCGCGCACTTCGCGGTCGATGATGCACCGGTCCTCCAGGAAGACGCCGCGCAGCGCGACGCGCAGCCGGGTCGCGGACGCTGACTTCAGCACGTAGCCGTACGCGGCATCCGCCGGCACGATCTTCGAGAGCGCCCGGAGGTAGGCCTCGTCCGCGTAGTTCGACCAGAACAGGATCCGTGCTCCGGCGTTCGCGCGCCAGATCGCACGCGCGGCGTCGACGCCGGACGCCTCGGGCATCTCGACGTCCAGGACGGCGAGGTCCGGCGGCGCGGCGCAGGCCGCCTCGATCGCCGCGCGGCCGTCCTCGGCTTCCACGATTTCCGGGGCGCCTGCGACCAGGCCCTCCACCGCCGAGCGCAGGAACGCGCGGTGCAGCGGGTCGTTCTCGGCGAGCAGGATGCGCATGGCGATCAGTGGATCACGTGCGCGGGCAGATTCAGCGGCAGCAGTACGCGCACCGTCGTGCCGCGGTTGGCCGCGCCGGCGCGGATCTCGACCCTGGCGCCAATCAGGTCGGCCCGGGTCGACATATGGGCGACGCCGCCGCCCTTCGTCAGGGCGGCGCGCGGATCGAAACCGTCGCCGTCGTCCGTCACCGCGATTTCGAGCACGCCGTGGCCGGCGGCGATTTGCACCACAATGCGGGTAGCGCCGCTATGGGCGATGGCATTGTTCACCGCCTCCTGCGCAATACGATACAGCGTCGCGCGGACCGCGGTCGGCAGCGCATCGGTGACTCCCTCGATCGCCTCGATCACCTCATGCTCGACCGGCCGGGGCGCGATGATCGCGTTGCGCACGAGCAAGGCTTCGATCGCCTCGCGAAATCCGAACAGCTCGAGCACCGTGGGTTTCATGTCCTCGATGATGCGCCGCAGTTCGCCGAGGCAGACGGCGACGTCGGCCTCGAGCGCGGCGAGCTCGTCCGCGCTCGCGCGGCCGCGCCCGCGCAGCGCGGAGGTCTTGCGCGAGATCCGCGCGAGATCCGCGAGCGTCTGATCGTGGACGTCAAGCGCGATGCGCTTGCGTTCGCTTTCCATCCATTCGGTCAGCCGCAACGCGCCGGCGCGCAGCTCGTGCTCGCGCGCGCGCGCCTCGCCTTCGGCGACTGCCGCCGCGCGCGCCTCCTCGGCGCGAACCAGCGCGTAGAAGTAGGGCGCGATCAAGTCCGCGCAATGCTGCGCGACGGTGAGATGATCGTCGTCGTAGCGGCCGGGCGCGTGATGGCTGATGTTCAGCGCGCCGATGACGCTACCCTGCACCCTGAGCGGCATGATAATCCGGCTGCGCAGGTTGGCCGAGTAGATCGGCTCATCCAACGCGCCGGCGAAATGGAAGCGCGAATCGGTAAGCGCATCGCCGGTACGTATATAGGGACGTTCGCCCCACAGCACCGAGCGGATCGGGCTGGCCGAGGTCGGGCGCGGCTGCTCGGCGAGACTGCTCCACATAGTGTGCACGCCGACCTCGTAGCATTGGTGCTGCAGCCGGTCACGCGAGAGCAGAACGACGTCCATGTGGTGATTGGGAATCAGGTCCTGCACGCCCACGGCGACGGCGCGCAGCACGCCGTCGTGGGTCATCTGCCCGGCGATCGCGCGCGAGAGCGCCAGGAACTGCAGAAACACCGATTCCTTCCTCAGCGGCATGGACCTCCTCCGGGGAAAAGTCTAGCGGATTCCGCGCCCGCCGGTGACGAGCGCCACGCGCCTATCGCTCAATTCACGCGCATGGGATTCCCGGCCGCCTGGCGCACTCCATACAGCAGGGTATTCAGCAGGTTATCCTGAAACGTCGGGTTGGCCGTCAGTTGCTCATGCGGCTCGCAGACGAAGATCGACCAGGCGATCGGGAAATCGCCGCGCGCGCCCGACGGGTCGAGGCTGTCGCGCGCCAGCAGGCTGGCCTTGGTGACGCTGCCGTCTCCCGGTTCGAGCATCAACGACGCATAAGGCACCCCGGGGACGGGATGCGCGATATCGCGCGGATGCAGCCGGACCCGGATCTGTCCGTCCACCTTTTCCAGGAGGCAGCGCGCGGGCGTCTCGAAGCACGCGCTGCCGAAGATGATGTACTGGGTCGGGCTGTCGATCACCCGGCGGCTGAGCGCTCGATGAAAGCGCGCCGCGCGCGCCAGCTGGCGCGAGAAGTGCGCCTCGAACGCCGCCAGATAAGCGTCCGCCGCCGATCGATCGGCAAAACCCGCGCGTAGGCGCGCGCGAGCGTCCGCATCCCAGATCGACCAGCGGTTTTCGCGCCAGGTGGCCACGTTGAACAGATCGAGATCGATGCGCTGCCCCCGAATATCGATCATCCATGTCCGGTCCGGGTGCGGCAGCAGCTGGAACATTCCCGGCATGGTGGCGATGGTCTCCGGCCGCATCGACGAGAACCCGATGTCGATTCCCATGATCGATTTTTGCAGCGCCGTAATCGATCCGTAATTCGGCGTCCCGATCAGCACCGCCTGACGGACCGCCCGGCCCCCATCGAAGGTGATCCGGGGCTCATCGGCATCCAACACGTCCGCGCCGCCGAAGCGCACGAAATAGCGCGCCAGCAATCCGCCCGCCGAGTGGGCCACGATATCCACCTTGAGCGCCGGCTCATTGCGCAACTTCCGCAGTCGCCGCACCAGGGCATCCAGCTCGGCAGCCGCCACCACCATTCCCTTGCGCCAGTCCCAGGCGAACAACACGCAGTCGCTGGTTGCCTCCACCTTATCGGGGGGCACGCAGGTATAGCCGCCCGCGTCGCTCAGGGTGCGGATCAGCTTGCCGTAGAAGTCCCTGCCGGCAATCTCGTTGAACACGCCGCCGGTCAGGAGTTCCGGAAAGGCGGGCGCGCCGGCGATCCCTTCGCCGCCCCGAATCGGCAGCGCCAGCTGCGCAAATTCGCTGCCGCGGATCAGGCTCCAGACCGATCCCGGCCAGATCTCGCCGCCGCCCTCGGCGCGGTAAAGCCGCGAACCCATCGTCCCTGGAATCACGATCAGCGGGTAGTGCTTGGGTTGCGTCGCGACCGGCGCGTAAAGACGGGCCAGCTCGGGATCCTGCCGGACGCTGCAGGCGCCCGCCAGCAGCACCAGGACCATGGTTGCGGTACGAACGAACGCCATGTCAGCTAGACCTTGAAGCGCGCCTCGCGCCAGGCGAGCGCCGCCTTCAAGCCCTTCTCGCGAGCGATATCCATGAAGCGGCGCTTGTCGGGCGAGCCGTGCGATTCGATCGCGTGGTCGATGTCGAGCGCGGCGTCGAGCGCCGCGCGCATGCCCTGGATCTCGAAGCTGCGGTTGAGCGCCTTTTTCGTGTCGCGCACCAGGTCCGGATCGATCACCGCCATCTGGCGCGCGATGCGCAGCGCCGTCGCGAGGTGCTCGCCCTCGGGCACCACGCGGCTGACGATGCCGAGCGCGAGCGCGCGCTCGGCGTTGATCGAGTCGTCGCCCGTGAGGATGATGTCCTTGGCGGCCTTCGGCCCGACCATCCACGGCAGCAGCAGCGTGACGATGCCGGCGCCGAACTTCAGCTCCGGCTCGCCGAACACCGCGTCGCGCGAGCACACCGACAGGTCGCAGGCAAGCGCCATCTCGAAGGCGCCCGCCATGCAGGCGCCGTGGATCGCGGCGACGGTCGGCTTGGGCGAGTTCCAGAAGCGCACGGTGGTCGAGAAATCCAGCTCGAGCACCTCGCGCCACACCGTCGCGCCTTCGGGCCGGCGCTCCATCTGCTCCTTCAGGTCGAAGCCCGAGGAAAAGCCGCGCCCGGCGCCCGTGAGCACGATCACGCGCACCGCGGGGTCGGCCTCGAGCGCATCGAGCGCCGCGTTGATCTCCACGAGCATCGCCTTGTTGAGCGCGTTGACCCGCTCGGGGCGGTGCAGCTCGAGCTGCGCCACGCCCGCTTCGCTCGACACGCGGATGTTCTGGAATTCGCTCATGCCATGCTCCTCTCTATTCCGGTTGCGCGCCCTGGGCCGGCGACAGCTCGCCCGCCTCGAGCATCGCTGCGAAGCGGCCGCGATCGGCCTTGCCGGTGCGCCCGGCGGGCAGCTCGCGCGAGAAGTAGAACACATCGGGCTGCTTGAACTTGTCGAGACGCTCGCGCAGGAAGGCGCGCAGGTCCGCCACCGTGAGGCTCGCGTCGCGCGGCACCACCAGCGCATGGATGCGCTGGCCGAGGCGCGCATCCGGCCGGCCCACGGCAAGCGCCGCCGCGACCTTGGGGTGCGCACTCAGGGTGAACTCGACCTCCTGCGGCGCGATCTTGTTGCCCCCGCGTACGATCAGCTCCTTCTTGCGCCCGGCGATCTCGACCACGCCGGGGTCGCGCTCGCGCGCGAGGTCCCCCGTGGCGAGCCAGCCCTCGGCGTCGATCGGGTTGAGCTCGGGCTGGCCGAGATAGCCGTTCATCAGGAACGGGCTCGAGATGCAGAGCTCGCCCACGGCCCCTTGCGCCACCGCGCCGCCGTCGTCGCCGCGTAGGCGATAGCGCACGCCGGGCGAGGGCCGGCCGATGCAGCCGGCGTAGCGCACCGCATCCTCCGGCATGAGAAAGAAGTCGCTGGTCGCGGTTTCGGTCAGCCCGTAGATATCGATCAGATCCGCCGGCGCGAACAGCGCGCGCAGCGTCTGGCCAAGCCCCTGGCCGAGCGATTCGCCGCCGATCATCACGGTGCGCAGGGCGCTCGGCTTCGCCAGCGCCGCCCCGGGATGGTCGAGGATCAGCGCGCGCATCATGGTCGGCACCACGCCGACGCGCGTGATCGCTTCGGCGCGCAGCTGCCCGAGAAATACGGCCGGGACGAACTTCTCGACCGGCGTCAGCCGCCCGCCGTTCAACAGCGTGAGCAGCGCCACCCAGATGCCGAAGCTGAAGCTGATGTTGAGCACCAGCATCGTGCGATCGCTCTCGCCGAAGCCGAGGCGCGACTGGATCGCCTCGAGCTTGCCGGCGAAGGCGCGGTGCGAGAGCACCGCGCCCTTGGGTTCGCCCGCGGACCCCGATGTAAACACCACGAGCGCGGCGCCTTCCAGGATGTCGCGCGGCGGCGGGGCATCGCGCGTCAGGCGCTTCAGCGGTGCTGGCGCGAGCGCATCCCACTCGAAGCGCGCGAGCGTGCGTTCCGCGATCTGCGCGGCGGCGAGCGCGGGAGAGCTGCGGTGCACCGGCACCACCACGGCGCCCGCCAGCCAGGCGCCGAACAGGGCAACCAGGTCCAGCGGATGGTTGGAAACGCGC
>JBBDXL010000132.1:0-21060 GCA_040902335.1 Burkholderiales bacterium | reverse complement strand
CGACCACGACTTCATCGACCAGGAGGAGATCCGGCGCGCGATGCTCGCGCCGTGAATTCGCGCAGGTACGCCAGACCGGCGATGGCACGCGGCCCGTACCAGGAGGTCATTTCGCCGTCCACGAGGAGTGCGGCTTTTCCCGTCAATCCTGAGACTTCGGCCAAGTGGCGTTCGCGAAAGCGGTAAGGCTCCGAGGAAAGCAAGACGAGGTCCGCCGCCTCTGCCCTCAAGTCGGCGAGCTTCGGGTAGCGCTCCGCGGCGGTTGCCGGCACGGTGTGCAAGCCGAAGAGGGCGAGCGTGCGCGAGATGTAGGTATCACGCGACACCGTCATCCAGGGGTTTTTCCAGATGAGATACAGGACGCGCCGGTCCGGTAAACGCGTGGTCGTCGCCTCCTCGTAAGCTGCCTGAAAGCGAGCGCACAGTTCCTCGGCTGCCCGCTCGCGTCCGAAGACGTTGCCGAACCGGCGGTAGAGCGCGAGATTGTCGAGCGGCGCCAGAGGGTGCGTGACGACGAGGTTGGGCACGAACTTCTCCAGCGCTTCGGCGGTCTCCTTGCGGTTCTCGTCCATGTTGAGCACGACGTGCGTCGGCTCGAGGGACCGGATCTTCTCCAGGTTGACGGTCTTGGTGCCGCCCACCTTGGGAATGCGGCGCACGATGTCCTTCGGATGCACACAAAAGCCGGTGCGGCCGACGAGCTCACCCGCCAGTCCCAGCTCGCAGACCAGCTCGGTCAACGAAGGCACCAGAGAAACGATGCGCATCAAAGCGGCGGGTCGCGCGGCTTGCGCGGCGCGCGCGCGGCGAGGCGATCGTAGAGCCAGCCGGGGAGCGCACGCAGGCAGACCGACACCAGCGCCATCTGCCAGGGGATCACCGCGAGCCGCCGCCGGGCCCGTATCGCCCGCGCGATGCGCCGCGCGGCCTCGTCCGCGGGAAGGAGAAAAGGCATGCGGTAGCGATTCACCTTCGTCATCGGCGTATCGATGTAGCCCGGGCAGATGGTGACCACGGCGACGCCGCTTCCCGCCATTTCTACGCGCAGCGCCTCGAGCCATTGGATGGCCGCCGCCTTGGAAGCGCTGTACGCGCCCGCGCCCGGCAGGCCGCGGAACGCCGCCACGCTCGCGATGCCGCACAGCGTTCCGCGCCTTGCCGCGCGCATCGCCGGCGCGAAGGCGGCGAGCGTCGCCGCGAGCCCGGTGATGTTGACTTCCAGCAAGCGACGGAGCTTCACAAGGTCGGCGCTATCCTCGCCGCGCGTACCCACCGACAGGCCGGCGTTGGCGATGACGAGGTCGGGCGCGCCGTGGCGCGCGCAGAACTCGCGCGCCGCGCGCTCGAGCGCGGCGTGATCGGCGACATCGAGCGCGTGGATCTCGAAGCGCCCGGGCAAGCCCGAAGCCAGCGCCTGCATCGGCTCGCGGCGGCGCGCGATCAGGCAGAGGGTCGTGTCGGGCGCGGCATAGTGCCGGGCGAGCGCGGCGCCCAGGCCGTCGGATGCGCCCGTTATTACGATGCGCGTCAGCCGCCTTTGCGTGCGACGCCGATCAGGTAGTCCGCGATGCTCAGCATGCCGTCCTGCGTGCGCCCCTGCTCGGCGCTGACCGTGTAGCGGCCGTGCACCGCGAGCGCGGGGGTGCCGTCGATGCGGTAGGCGGAGGAAAGCTGCGCCGCGCGGCGCAGCTTGCTTTGCACGCCGAAGGACTTGAACGCCTCTTGGTAGCGCTTCGGATCGACCTCGTGCTTGCGCAGCCAGTCGGCGAGCGTCGCCGGGTTGCGGGTATTCAGGCGCTCGCGATGGATGGCGTCGAAGAACGGCCGGTGCAGCTTCTCCAGCACGCCGAGTGCCTCGAAGGAGTAGTACACCGCGGCCTCGCGCGCCCAGCCTTCGTTGAGCACCGCAGGCACGCGCCGGAAATGCACGTCGGACGGCAGGCGCGGAATCCATCGCTCCATCAGGGGCTGGAGCGAATAGCAGTGCGGGCAGCCGTACCAGAAGAATTCCAGCACTTCGATCTTGCCCTCGGCCTCCACCGGCTGCGTGGGCTTGAGCACGGAGTAGTCGACGCCGGGAGCGGGGCGGCGCGCCTGGGCGAAGCCGGCGAGCGGGGCAAGTCCCAGCGCGGCGACCAGGGTGCGTCGAAGCGGATTCATCTCAATTCACTTTCCGGGTGGCGGCATCTTTGAGTTTGACCAGGTTGGCGTCGATTCCGTTCTGCGCCAGCGACTGGCGCACGCGGTTCAGCTCCTCGACCTTGGCGTAGGGCCCGAGGCGCACGCGGTAGAACGTGCCCTTGTCGGGCAGGTTGGTGGGCTCTACGTTCGACTCGAAGCCGAGCATCGCCAGGCGCGCCTTCTGGTTGTCCGCGTCGGCCGGGTTCTGGAAGGCGCCGGCCTGGATGAAGTAAATGTCTTTGCTCGCCGCGGGCGCCGCCGCGGCGGTCTGCTCGGGCGCCGGCGTTTGCGCCGCGCGCAGGCGCTCACGCAGCTCGCGGTCGCTCAGGGGCTCCTCGCCGCCCGCCAGGATCTTGTAGAAGTCGAAGCGCGGCTTCGCCGGCGCCGTGACCGCAGGCACGGGCGCGGCCGGCTTCTGCGCCGTGCCGCCCTGCGGCAGGCCGGCGAGCGCGGGCGGCTTGCCGTCCTCGGCCGCGGGCTTGGCGCGGCTCATGAACGGGATCGGCGTCTTGTTGAGGTAGAGCGCGATGCCCAGCGCAATGGCGAGCCCGGCCAGCAGGCCGACGAACATGCCGACGAGGAAGCCGCCGCCCGAGCCTTTGCGTGCCGTCGCGTGTGCTATTGCCGCCATCACATCCTTTCGGGGGCGCGCACGCCGAGCAGCGCGAGCCCGTTGGCGAGCACCTGGCGGACTGCGGCGCACAGCGCGAGGCGCGCCGTGCGCGTGGCCTCGTCCTCGACCAGAATGCGCTCGGCATTATAGTAGCTGTGGAACTCCCCCGCGAGTTCGCGCAGGGTGAAGGCGATGGCGTGCGGCGCGAGCTCGCGCGCCGCATCCGCCAGCATCTCGGGAAACCCCGCCAGGCGGCGCATCAGCGCCCGCTCGCGCGCCCCGGTCAGGGCGGCAAGCGGCGCACCGGCGAGCGGCGCGGCGTCGCCGCCCCACTGCGAGAACACGCTGCAGACGCGGGCGTGCGCGTACTGCACGTAGTAGACGGGGTTTTCCTCCGTCTGCGCGCGCGCCAGGTCGACATCGAAGACGAAATCGGAGTCGGCCCGGCGCGAGACGAGAAAGAACCGCACGGCGTCGCGGCCCACCCAGTCGACGAGGTCGCGCAGCGTCACGTAGCTCCCGGCCCGCTTGGAGATCTTCACCTCCTCGCCGCCGCGCACCACCCGCACGAGGTTGTGCAGCACGTAGTCGGGATAGCCCGACGGGACGCCGAGATCGAGGGCCTGCAGGCCGGCGCGCACGCGGGTCACGGTACTGTGGTGGTCGGTGCCTTGTACGTTGATCACTTTCCTGTAGCCGCGTTCCCATTTCGTGACGTGGTAGGCGACATCGGGCACGAAATAGGTGTAGCTGCCGTCGGACTTGCGCACCACGCGGTCCTTGTCGTCGCCGTAATCGGTGGTGCGCAGCCACAGCGCGCCCTCCTGCTCGTAGGTGTGGCCGGCGGCGACGAGCGCCTTCACGACCGCGTCCACGCGCCCGTTGGTGTAGAGGCTCGATTCCAGGTAGTAGACGTCGAACTTGACGCCGAAGGCCTGCAGGTCGGCATCCTGCTCGCGGCGCAGCGCGGCCACCGCGAACTTGCGCGCCGCCTCCAGGTCGCCGGTGTCGCCGCCGCCGGCGACGAAATTACGCGCGATCTCCTCGATGTACTCGCCGCGGTAACCGTCGGCCGGCCAGCCCGGGTCCTCGGGCCCCTTGCCGCGCGCGCGCGCCTGCACCGAGAGCGCGAGATTGTGGATCTGCGCGCCGGCGTCGTTGTAGTAGAACTCGCGCGTCACCTCGTGACCCTGGGAGGCGAGGAGCGCGGCGAGCGCATCGCCGAGTGCCGCCTGGCGCCCGTGGCCCACGTGCAGGGGACCCGTGGGGTTCGCGGATACGAACTCGACCATGGTCTTGGGCGCCTGCGCGGTCCGCGTGTGGCCGTATGCCGATCCCTGCGCCAGGATGCGCGCCACCGCTTCCTGGCCGGCGCGAGGCGCGAGGCGGATATTGATGAAGCCTGCGCCCGCGACTTCGAGCTTGGCAACGTACGGATCCGCCGCGACGGCGGCTACCAGCTGCCCGGCGAGCTGGCGCGGATTGCGCTTCACGCGCTTGGCAAGCTGCAGCGCCAGGTTGCAGGCGAAATCCCCGTGCGCCGGGTCGCGCGGGCGCTCGATCAGCACCTCCGCATCCGCCGCGTCGGGCGCGACCTTCGCCAGAGCCGTGCGCAGCAGCGCGCCGAGATGGGCCTTAATGTCCATGAGAGGGGCGCGAATTATAACGGGGTCGGAGCCCGATTTTCCCCTCAGCAAGCGACGACGCACGAGCCATCTCGCCGTCGTTGCAGTTCAAAACGATCTCGGCTTTTCAAAAGCCGAGACCATGGGAAAGGCAACGTAGGCACGGACGTGTTCGCGTCGCCAGCCCGAAAACGGAAATAATGCTCTGACCCCATTTTTCAATTGAACTCAATGGGGTCCACATCGAGGTGCCAGCGCACGCTGCGCGGCGCGCTGGCGAACAGCCGCTCGCTCCACGCGCGCAGGAACTCCTGCAGCGCCGGGCGCGAGGCCGATTGCACGAGGAGCTGCGCGCGCTCGAGATCGGCGCGCCGCGTGATGACGTGCGGCACCGGATCGTAGACCCGCACTTCCTCCGGCACCGGCACGAGCCGGGCCGCGTCTTCTAGAAATTGCATGGCCTGCGCGAGCTTGGCGGCCTCGGCGCGCAGCGCCGCTTCGTGCACGAAGGGCGGAAATCCCGCGCTTTGCCGCTCCGAGAGCTGCACGGCGGCGAAGCTCGCGTAATCGTGGCTGGCGAGGGCCGCGTAGAGCGAATGCTGCGGGTAACGGGTCTGCACCAGCACTTCGCCCGCATGCCTGGCGCGCCCCGCGCGCCCGGCGACCTGCGCAAGGGTCGAGTACAGGCGCTCGGCCGCGCGGTAGTCGGTGGAGACGAGCGCGCTGTCGGCGTCCAGCACGCCCACCAGCGTGAGCAGCGGAAAGTCGTGGCCCTTGGCGAGGAGCTGGGTGCCGACCAGGATGTCGGCCTCGCCGCGCGCGATGCCTTCCAGGGTGCGCGCGAGCTCGCTGCGCCGCCGCGCGCTGTCGCGGTCGATGCGCACGATGCGCGCGCCGGGAAAGCGCGCGGCGAGCGTGTCCTCGACGCGCTGCGTGCCGCGGCCCATGGCCTTCAGGTCGAGATTGCCGCAGACGGGGCAGGCGCGCGGTACGGGCGCCTCGTCGCCGCAGTGGTGGCAGCGCAGGCAATGGCCGACGCGGTGCAGCACCATGCGCGCCGTGCAGCGCGTGCAGCCGGCGGTCCAGTCGCAGGCGTGGCAGGCGAGCACCGGGGCGTAGCCGCGCCGGTTGATGAACACCAGGCTTTGCTCGCCGCGCGGCAGGCGCTCGCCGATCGCCGCGAGCAGGCTCGGCGCAAAGCCGTGCTCGGCGCTTTCGCGACGCAGGTCGACGGTGCGCACCGCCGGCATGCGCGCCCCCGGCACGGCGCGATCGGGCAGCGCCAGGCGTTCGTAGCGGCCTTCGAGCGCGTTCTGCCAGGTCTCGAGCGACGGCGTCGCCGTGCCGAGCACCACAGGGCAAGCGGAGAGCTTCGCGCGCACGACCGCGGCGTCGCGTCCGGAGTAGCGCAAGCCTTCCTGCTGCTTGAACGAAGTGTCGTGCTCTTCGTCCACCACCACGAGCGCCAGCTTGGGCAGCGGCGTGAGCACCGCGAGGCGCGTGCCGAGGACGAGGCCGGCCTCGCCGCGCGCCGCGGAGAGCCACGCCGTCGTGCGTGGGACATCCTGCAGGGCGCTGTGCAGCAGGGCGATGCGCGCTTCCGGGAAGGCCAGCTGAAAGCGCGCCTCGAGCTGCGGCGTCAGGCTGATCTCGGGCACCATCACCAGTGCCTGGCCGCCGCCCTCCAGCACCCGCGAGATGAGGCGCAGGTAGACCTCGGTCTTGCCGCTGCCGGTCACGCCGTGCAGCAGAAACGCCTTGAACGCGCCGAGCGCGCCGCCGATGCGCTCGATCGCGTGCGCCTGGGCGGCGCTCGGCACGTGATGCGAAACGAAACGCGCCGACACGGGCCGCACCCCGGCGCTCTCGCGCACTTTCTTCGGCAGCGGCTTGAGCGAGCGCAGGCGCGGCGGCAGGGCGCCGATCACGGTCTCGCCGAGCGGGCGCTGGTAGTAGGCGGCCAGAAAGCGCATGAGCTCCAGCCACTGCGCGGGCAGGCGCGGCGCGTCGTCGAGCACGCGCGTCACGCGTTTCAGCTTTGCAGCGCCGATCTTGCTGCCATGGCCTTCCTCGACCACCACGCCGACGCGCGAGCGCGTGCCAAAAGGCACGACGACGCGGTCGCCGACGCGTGCCCCGATGTCGTCGGCGTGCGCGTAGTCGAAAAGCGTCGCGAGCGGCACGTCGAGTGCGACGCGCAGTACCGTCATTGGCATTGCTTCGGGTTGATCCGGCGCATCGCCATTGCACGCGTAAGCCTTGCTGCGAAAAGGCATTTTTCCTTGCGCAGCAAGGGTGTGGATAACAATGTGAATAAGCCGGTCATGTCGCCGTCGTGCGGCCAGGCCGCATGCAGTGCGCGGCGGCTCCCCGGCCAAAACGGGCTGTTTTACGCCGTGGATTCAAGGTGTTGCGCGACTCTACGGGGAGAATCTCAAAAAATGCTGCTTGCATAGAGGGAGAACGCGTCTTTGTGCATAAGTCAAGCGTTTCATTTCGCGGCGCCGCGCAACTTCCTGCTGTAAGTGCGCACTTCGTCCACGAGCGCGGCGACGCTTTCCACCGGGGTGTGCTGCGAGATGCCATGACCGAGATTGAAGACGTGGCCGGGCGCCGATCCGAATGCGTCGAGCACGCGACGCGCCTCTTTGCGCACCGCATCGGGCGGCGCGAAAAGTGCGGCGGGATCGAGATTTCCCTGCAATGCGACGCGGGAGCCAACGCGCGCCCGCGCCGCGGCAGGATCGACCGTCCAGTCGAGCCCGACGGCGTCGCAGCCGCTTGCCGCCATCGCTTCCAGCCAGGCGCCCCCGCCCTTGGTGAAAAGAATCGCAGGCACCTTGTGCCCGCCGCTCGCGCGCTGCAGGCCGGAGAAGATGCGCCGCGAGTAGGCGAGCGAGAACTCCTCGTAGCCGGCATGGCTCAGCTGCCCGCCCCACGTATCGAAGAGCATCACGACCTGCGCGCCGGCTTCGATCTGCGCGTTCAGGTAGTCGGTGACCGCGCGCGTGTTCACCTCGAGGATGCGGTGCAGCAGGTCGGGCCGCGCATAGAGCATCGTCTTCAGGGAGCGCCAATCGCCGCTGCCCGCGCCTTCCACCATGTAGCAGGCGAGGGTGAACGGGCTGCCCGCGAAGCCGATGAGCGGCACACGGCCCGCGAGCGCTTTGCGGATCTCGCGCACCGCGTCGATCACGTAGCGCAGCTTGTCCGCGGGATCCGGCGCGGCCAGGGCCCGGATGGCGGTCTCGTCGCGCAAGGGCCGCGCGAAGCGCGGGCCCTCGCCTTCGGCGAAGTGCAGGCCCAGGCCCATCGCGTCCGGGACGGTGAGGATGTCGGAGAACAGGATCGCCGCGTCGAGCGGGAAACGCTCCAGCGGCTGCAGCGTCACCTCGGTGGCGAGCGCGGGCGATTGCGCGAGCGCGAGGAAGCTGCCGGCGCGCTCGCGCGTGGCGCGGTATTCGGGCAGGTAGCGCCCGGCCTGGCGCATCAGCCACACGGGCGTGTACGCGGTGGGCTCGCGCGCCAGCGCGCGCAGCAGCGTATCGCTGCTCAAAAGAGCTTTCGGCTGACGTAGCGCCACTCGGCGGGGCTCACCGGGGTGATCGAGAGGCGCGAGCCGGGGCGCAGCGGCCACATTTTCGCGAGCGCCTTGTGCCGGCGCAGCTCGGCGAGCGGCACGAGGCGCGTCTTCTTCAGCGCACGCACGTCCACCATCACCCAGCGGGGCGCCGTGCGCTTCGATTTCGCGTCGTAGCAGTCGCTGCGCCGATCGAACTGCGACGGGTCCGGGTAGGCGCTCGAAGCGACCTCGGCGAGACCCGCAATGCCGGGCTCGGGGCAGCTCGAGTGGTAGAAGAACACGCCGTCGCCTGCGCGCATGGCGTCGCGCATGAAATTGCGCGCCTGGTAGTTGCGCACGCCGCTCCAGGGGGTGATGCGCCCCGGCGCGGCGAGCGCGTCGTCGATCGAGCACTCGTCGGGCTCGGATTTCATCAGCCAGTAGGGCATGTTCTACTTCTTATGGGGTGGCCCCCCGCTTGTGCCGGTGGGCTCGCTCCCGAACCCTGTGCTTGATCAGGGTGGTCGCTTGCCGGTCACCTCAGGTTCGTCCGGCGCCCGAAGGCGGGACGATCACAACAGTGACGCTAGGGTCTGCAACCTAGGGAAGCTATCGGTTCGGAAATATGAGCCCGGTCGAACACAGCAGGGGACATCGGACGGCTAGAACAGCTTCTCCTGCTTGGCGAGCGCCGCTTCCAGCCTCGCCTCGATCGAGGAGATTCTACGCTTGGCCTCCCCCATGTCAAAACCTTCGCCGAGGCGCATGCTCAGCAGCTCGTGCGCGACGTTGAGCGCCGCCATGACGGCGATGCGCTCGGTGCCGGCGACCTTGCCGGACTGCTTGATCTCGTTCATCTTGCCTTCGAGATAGGCCACCGCCTGCAGCAGCGCCTCGCGCTCCTCGTCGCTGCAGGCAACGCGGTAGCTGCGCCCGAGCAGCGTGACCTCGAGGGTCTTCGCGCCGTCGGCGGCGCGCTTCTCGTTGGCGCTCACTCGGGCAGGCGCGTGAGCAGCTGCTCGACCTTGACGCGCGCGCCTTCGATCTTTTCGTTCAGGCGCTTGGCGTCGTTGCGGGCGGCCGCCAGCTCCTGGCGCAGCGCGATGTTCTCGGCGCGCAGGCGCTCGCACACGCCGACGAACTGCGCGACCTTCGCTTCGAGCGAGTTGAGCTCCGCCTCCACGCGGCACACTATGTTCGAAAACCGCTACTGCGTCAAGAAATAAGGGGCGGTTCTGAATGTGTTTCCTGAGAAGGCCTTAGCGCCGCCGCTTGGCCCTGACCGCCTCGAAAATGCGGCACAGCTGCTCGGCCCCGTCCAGGAGCCGCGGCGTGTGGCGCTGCAAGAGCTCGGGCCGGAGGGCGTACAGATTGCCGCCGCGGACCGCCGCCATGGCGGGAAAGGCGTTCCAGTCGTCGAGCCAGGGCGGCCGGGCGCCGTCCGTCCCGCTCGCCACGATGACTTCGGGATCCGAGCGCAGCACGCGCTCGCGGTCGATTTCCGGGGCGAGCGCCGGCAGCTTCGCCATCACGTTCTCGCCGCCGCACAGCCGCAGGACCTTGCTGATGACGTGATCGCCGTTCACGGTGATGAGCGGCCGGTCCCAGACCTGGTAGAAGACGCGCACCACGGGGCGCGAGGCGTAGGTCCGGTAAAGGCGCGCCGCGCGCTCGCGGAAGGCGCCGGCGGCTGCGCGCGCGGCGGCCTCGGTGCCCGCGAGGCGCCCCAGCGTCTCCAGCGTGCGCGCGATGTCCTCGAGCTCGCGCGGCTCCGAGCGGAACACCGCAATGCCGAGGGCGGCGATGCGCTCCACGGCGCGGGTGCTGCCGGATTGCGGCCAGGCGATGACCAGATCGGGCTTGAGCGCGACTAGCGCTTCGAGGTCGATCTGCGCTTCGCTGCCCACGCGCGGGAGGCTTTTCGCCTCGGGCGGGTAGTCGCTGTAGGCAAACGCCCCGACCAGGCGCTCGCCCGCCCCGGCGGCGTACATCAGCTCGGTGAGATGCGGCGCGAGGCTCACCACGCGCCGCGCGGGCGCGGCGAGCACCACCGGCTTGCCATAGTCGTCCGTCACGCGCAGCTCGGCCTGGGCGGCGCCTGCGACGAGCAGGGCGGCAAGAAGCATTGCGCGCGTCATGGCGGTTTGTATAATCTCTCGCGTAGTCAGCTGCAAGGTGTCCTCGCGGAGATTCGCTCCGCAAGGATGAAACGGGAAACAGGTGAGCGGCGCGCGCCTGCGCGCACCCGCAATCCCTGTACTGCCCCCGCAACGGTAAGCGAGGGGGCGTGCCACCCGGCCACTGTGGAAGATCGTTCCACGGGAAGGCGGCATGCCCGGCGCGTCGTCGATGCGCCACTCGCGAGTCCGGAGACCGGCCTTGCAGTCCACATCAACCGCTTTGCGGCGTCGGGGAAGATGCCAGGGAGGGTCTCATCATGCGCATTGTCGTTGCCGCGGCGCTTGCCGCCGCTCAGGTATTTCCATACGCCGTTCTTGCCCAGTCAGCATCCGAAGCCGATGCCGTGGTCATTACCGCATCGCGCACCGAGCAGCGATTGCGGGATGCCGTTCCGCATACCACCGTGCTGACGCGCCGCGAGATCGAGGACTCGCAGGCGCCCGATCTGCCTTCGCTCCTGCAGCGCGAGGCCGGTTTCGAATTCGCGCGGAATGGCGGCATCGGCGCAGTCACGGGGGTGTTCATGCGCGGCGGGCGGGGCGCGCAGGCCCTGGTGCTCGTCGACGGCGTGCGCATCGAGGACGCGGGCTTCGGCACGACCGCGATCCAGCACATCCTGCTGGACGACGTGGAGCGCGTCGAGGTCGTGCGCGGCAACGTGTCCGCCCTATACGGTTCCGCGGCGATCAGCGGCGTGGTACAGATCTTTACGCGGCGCGGCGAGGGCGCGCCCCGGCCATCGGTCGAGGCGATGGCGGGCTCGCGCGGCACCTCGAAACTGAGTGCCGGCTACGCCGGCCGGGCGGGCGACACGCGGTTCAGCTTTTCCGCTGCAAGATTCGATACGGAGGGCTTTTCGGCCATCGACCCGAGGCGGGCTCCGAGCGCCAACCCCGATCGCGACGGCTACCGGAACTCGAGCTTTTCGGGAAGCCTTTCACACCGCCTCTCGTCGCACAACGAGATCGGCTTCGCGCTGTACTCCACGGACGGCCGGGTTGAGTACGACAGCGGCAGCTCGTTCGATAATCCCACCGACGTGCATGAATCGAAGCAGCGCCTGGAGGCCGTGTCGGGCTGGTGGGAGGCGAGGCCGGTCGAGCGCTGGAAGAGCCGAGTCACGCTGGGCCAGGGCACCGACTTCAGGACCGACCGCCTCAATGCGAGCATCAGCAGCCTGTCGAACACGAGGAACCGCCAGGCTTCCTGGGATAACGAGGTCCGCCTCTCGCCGGAGCACGTCGTGTCCCTGGGCGCCGAAGTACTGCGCCAGGAGCTGGTCAACTCGTTCATCGCCGAGCGGCAGCATCGCGACGTCGATATCCTGCGGGCCGGGTACCTCGGGCGGCTCGGGCGCCACTCCGTGCAGCTCAACGTGCGCGGCGAGGATTACTCCGACTTCGGCAAGGCGGATACCTACTTCGCGGGCTACGGCTTCGACCTGAGCGACGCGTGGCGGCTCGTCGCCAGCGCGGGCTCCGCGTTCCGCGCGCCGACATTCCAGGACCTGTTCGGCTTCGGCGGCGACCCGGCGCTCAAGCCCGAGCGCGCGCGCACGAAGGAGCTGGGGGTGCAATGGGCGAGCGGGCCGCACCGGGCGCGCCTGGTTGCTTTCGACACCGAGTACCAGGATGCGATCGCCTTCGATGTTGCAACCTCCACCGTGAGAAACGTGCGCGAAGCGAGCGTGGAAGGGGCCGAGTTGAGCTACAGCGGCAACGTTTCGGGATTCGACCTGCGTGCCTCGCTCACCTCGCAAAAGGCGATCGAACAGGAGCCCAATGCGCAGCCGCTGCCGGCCGTACGCAGGGCGAAGACGCACGGGGCGCTTTCGGCGCACCGCGCCTTCGGCCGATGGCGACTGGGCGGCGAGGTGCTGTCGAGCGGTTCGCGGCCGGACACCGACATCCTGACGTTCGCCCGCGTGCAGCTTGCCGGCTACGCGGTCGTGAACCTGATGGCGCGCTACCAGTTCGACCGCCATCTCTACGTCGCGGCGCGGCTGGAGAACGCGTTCGACGAAGAGTACAACCTGGTCGACGGCTACAACACCGCCGGCCGCGGGCTCTTCGTATCGGTCGGCTGGCGGCCCTGAGGCGGCGGCAATGCAGTTCAGGGCGCAAAGAACCCTGATGGTGCAGGGAACCACCTCGGGCGCGGGCAAGACCACGCTGGTCGCCGGCCTGTGCCGGCTGCTCGCGCGCCGGGGGCTGCGGGTGGCGCCCTTCAAACCACAGAACATGGCGCTGAACAGCGCGGTGGCGCAAGACGGGGGCGAGATCGCGCGAGCGCAGGCGCTGCAGGCGATGGCTGCCCGCATCGTCGCGCGCACCGACATGAACCCTGTGCTGCTCAAGCCCGTCAGCGATACCCGGGCGCAGCTGGTGGTGGCAGGACAACCCCTCGCCGAGCTGGAAGCAGGCGAGTACCAGGCCTGGAAGCCGCGGCTCCTGCGGCCGGTGCTGGAGGCCTATAGCCGCCTGCATGCCGAATTCGACGCGGTGATCGTCGAGGGCGCGGGCAGCCCGGCGGAGATCAATCTCCGCGAGCACGACATCGCCAATATGGGATTCGCGCAAGCCGTCGATTGTCCCGTATTACTGGTCGCCGACATCGACCGCGGCGGCGTGTTCGCGCACCTGCTCGGCACGCTGGATTGCCTCGAGCCTTCCGAGCGCGCGAGGATCCTCGGGTTCGTCATCAACCGGTTCCGCGGCGACCGATCGCTGCTCGAGCCGGGGATCGCGTGGCTCGAAGCGCGCACCGGAAAACCGGTGCTGGGCGTGCTCCCGTTCCTGCAGGGGCTGGCGCTCGAAGCGGAGGACGCGCTGCCCGAGCGGGCCGCCGCGCCGGATGATGCGGCGTTTCGCGTCGCCGTGCCCGTCTATCCGCGCATCAGCAACCACACCGATCTGGACGCCCTGCGCATGCATCCCGGCGTGGACCTGCGGTTCGTCGGGCCGGGCGAGCCCTTTCCCGCCGCCGATCTGGTGGTGCTGGCCGGGAGCAAGAACGTGCGCGGCGACCTGGAATTCCTGCGCGCGCAGGGCTGGGACAAGGCGATCCTGCGCCACGTGCGCTATGGCGGAAAGGCGATAGGCCTGTGTGGCGGCATGCAGATGCTGGGCATGTCGATTCACGATCCGCTGGGCGTCGAAGGCGAGCCCGGCGAGAGCCCTGGCTTGGGGCTGCTCGATCTCGAGACCACGCTCGAGCCGCGCAAGATGCTGAGGAACGTTTCAGGTGTGGTCTTCCCGGGCCAGACTCGCTCCGCGCGGTTCGAGGGTTACGAGATTCACAGGGGCGTGACGCGCGGGCCGGCGCTCGAAAGGTCCGCGGTATTGATGAACGGGTCGCCCGACGGCGCCCTCTCCGAGGATGACCGTGTACTCGGCACGTATGTGCACGGCATCTTCGACCGGCCCGAGGCCTGCGCGGCCCTGCTTGACTGGGCCGGATTCAGCGAAGCGCGCGGCGTGGACCTGGATGCGCGGCGCGAGGCGAGTTTCGAGCGGCTCGCGGACTGCATCGAGGTAAACATCGATATCGCGCGTCTCGAACCCTACTTGAGCCGTAAATACGCCGTACTTGCCTGAGGAGTTGACCATGGACGTGAAGCGACTGCACCCTTCCGAATTGGCGATCGCATGCGCGCTTGCCGCGCTGATGGCAGCGACACGCTTCCATCATTTCGGCTCGGCGATCTATCTGCCCGACGCTTCGCTCGCCGTGTTCTTCCTCGGCGGGCTCTATCTGCGCCGAACCGTTGCCTTCGGCGGCTACATCGGGCTGGCCGCGCTGCTCGACTACCTCGCGATCACGCACGGCGGCGTCAGCGACTGGTGCGTGACGCCGGCCTACGCGTTCCTGCTGCCGACCTATGCCTGTCTCTGGTGGGCGGGCGTCTGGTGCTCCAGGCACGAGCGGCATGGCTGGCGGAGGTACCCGCGGCTCGCAGGGGCGCTGCTGGGTGCGACGGTATTCGCGTTTCTGATATCCAATGCCAGCTTCTACGGCTTGTCCGGGTATTTCGACGAGCTCTCGCTGGCCGAGTACGCTGCGCGGGTCGCCCGGTACTTCCCCCCTTATCTTGTGAGCGCCCTGGCATACGTCGCGGCGGCGATGTCGTTCGAGGCTCTCGTCGCGTACGGATCCCGCTTGAAGGGCGACGTCACGCAGCGGTGACGACGAACCTCCCGTCGCGCATCGTCTGCCTCACCGAGGAGACAACGGAAACGCTTTACTTGCTGGGCGAGGAGCATCGCATCGTCGGCATTTCCGGCTATACGGTGCGGCCGGCGCGAGCGCGGCGAGACAAACCCCGGGTCTCGGCGTTTTCCTCCGCGAGGATCGACCGCATTCTCGAACTCGAGCCGGACCTCGTGATCGGCTTTTCCGACATCCAGGCCGACATCGCGCGCGATCTCATCAAGCACGGCCTCAACGTGCTCGTGTTCAACCAGCGCTCGGTGGCGGAGATCCTTGCCATGATCCGCGTGCTGGCTGCGGTGGTCGGCGCCCACGAGCGCGGCGGGCGGCTGATCTCGCAACTGGAGTCCGGACTGGAAACCGTGCGCCTGCGCGCTTGCGGCCTGCCGCAGCGGCCGAAGGTGTACTTCGAGGAGTGGGATGACCCGATGATCTCCGGCATCCGCTGGGTCTCCGAACTCGTGGCGATCGCGGGCGGCGAGGACGTGTTCCCGGAGCTGTCGCGATCGCAGGGCGCGGGCGGCCGGGTGATCGCGGATCCGGCCGAGGTGGTGCGTCGCGCGCCCGATATCATCATCGGGTCCTGGTGCGGGAAGAAATTCCGGCCGGAGCGGGTCTGCGCGCGGCCAGGCTGGCACGCGATCCCGGCGGTGCGCGACGGCGAGCTGCACGAGATCAAGTCCGCGGACATCCTGCAGCCGGGTCCGGCAGCGCTGACCGACGGCGTGCAGCGCATGCAAGCGATCATCGCCGCATGGGCAAGGCGCTGATCGCCTGGTCGGGCGGCAAGGACAGCGCCTGGACGCTGCAGCGGCTGCGCGGGGCGCCGGGCACGGAGGTCGCCGGGCTGTTCACGACGGTCGAAGAGGACACCGGGCGCGTGGCGGTGCACGCGGTGCCCGGTTCGCTCCTCGAGGCGCAGGCCCGCGCCGCCGGGCTGCCGCTGCACAGGATTGCGATTCCGCGGCCTTGTCCCAACGCCGTCTACGAAGCGGCCGTGGCGAAGTTTGTCGAGGGCTCGATGCGCGAGGGCGTTGCGCAACTCGCGTTCGGAGACCTGTTTCTGGAGGACATTCGCCGCTACCGGGAGCGCCAGTTCGCGGGCAGCGGCGTCGAGCTCCTGTTCCCGCTCTGGGGAGAGCCGACGCGCCCTCTGGCCGGGGAAATGATCGCGGGCGGACTGCGCGCCTGGATCGTCTGCGTCGACCCGGCGCAGGCGCCACGCGAATGGGCGGGACAAGCCTTTGACGCGGGTTTTCTCGAGCGTGTCCCGGAAGGCATCGACCCCTGCGGCGAGCGCGGCGAGTTTCACACGTTCGCGTGCGCGGGGCCGATGTTCCGCGAGCCGATCGGCGTGCGCGTGCAGGGCGTGGAGGAGCGCGCGGGCCTCGTTTATGCACGGCTCGCGGAGGGCTGAGCGACGGCCAGATTGCCGCAGCCAGGGCCGACGCCCGGCCCATGGCCAGTGGTATGGTCCATGCCGTGAAAACGACCATCGATAGTGCCGAGAAGCTGGCGCCGGTCCGGCTGCAACGCCGGGGGCGGCTGGTGGTCGCGGTGCCGCGCCAGAAGACGCCCGCGCTGGCGCCGGAAACGGTGGAAGAGATTCGTACCCAGTTGCTCGAAGAGCGCGCGCAGCGCGGATGAGGCGCCTTGGGGACGCACCGCGCTCGATCCTCGCGGTGCGCGCATCGCTGGAGCCGTATCCGGCCTGCGTCCCTTGAGCGCTCAGCCGAAGTCCGGGTCGCCGCGCGCGATCGCCGCCCACGGCAGGATCTCGATTCCCCGGCCGGCGCTGCGACGCTCTTCTCCGGTGGTGACGACGAACCCGCGCTTCAGCGACAGGTCCGCCATGCACTGGCGCAGGCCCGGACTCGCCGATCCGGTTAGCGCTAGCCCAACCCATTGAAACACATGGATAACAATAATTTTCTTGCCTACAGGCTGTATTGCCCGTATATATACAACAGTTTTGTTGCTCAATGGCACTCGTAATATCGGCCTCAGTCCGGGCAAAGCTCGCCGCCAAGAAACCACCTGTCACCCAGGCGGAAATCGAGCAATGCTTCGCCAACCGAACGGGTACTTATCTTCTGGATCAGAGGGAAGAACACGCCTCTGATCCGCCGACACGATGGTTCATTGCTGAGACATATTACGGACGCAAACTGAAGGTTGTATTCATATCGAGGGGCAACGATATTGTTATTCGGACTGCCTATGATCCGAATGCAGATGAAGTAAGGATTTACAGGAAGTTTGCTACTTAGCTTTTGTGCTGGTTTAACTATGGAGACGAGAAATGTCTAAGCAACCCAAAATCCCTTCCACGGATGAGGCGTGGGACACCGGGGAATTGGGGCGCGAGGAACAATTCGTTGTCCGCGCCCCTGACGTGGACGAAGCGAAGATCGACAATGCACTGGACTTGCAGCTGATCTCAATTCGTCTGCAGAAGTCCCTCATTGAGGATTTCAAGCACATTGCCTCTCTCAACGGCATTGGCTATCAACCCCTCATGCGCCAGATTCTGAAGCGCTTTGCAGACGCAGAGAAGAAGCGCATCCTGCGCGAGCGCGCAGCCGAGATGAAGGTGCAAATCAGGGCTGCGAAGTCCACCAAAGACGAGGAGCCGGACGGCCCTCCGGCTCGTCACCGAAAGGTGGCAACAGCCTAGACCTGAAACCCGCTTCGGCGGGTTTCTTTTTGCCCTCGCGCTGGCGGTGAACAACGCGCTCGACGAGCGGGACTACACTTACGCCATGAAACCCGCGCACTTCGCCGTCCTGCTCAGCGTGATCGCGGCCCTGCTGCTCGCTGCCGCGGGGCCGGGCACGCGCTTGGAACTCTGGGAATTTGGCACCGGCTTTCAGCTGATGCGCTGGGCGGCGTTCGCCGGGCTTGCCGCGGCGGGCCTGGCCGCGGTGATGCTGCTACCCGCGCGTACGCGCCGCGGCGGGCTCGCCTGGCTGCTGGTCGCGCTTGCGCTCGGACTGGGCACCGCTTTCGTGCCGTCGTACGCCTTGCGGCAGGCCCGCGCGCTGCCGCCGATCCACGACATCACCACCGACACCGCGCGCCCGCCGGAATTCGTCGCGATCCTGCCGCTGCGCGCCGGTGCGCCCAACCCGGCCGCCTACGGCGGGCCGGAGGTGGCGCGGGCCCAGGCCGACGCCTATCCCGACCTGCGCACGCTGCACATGAATATCGCGCCCGCAGACGTGTTCAAGCGCGCGCTGCAGGCCGCGCGCGACCTGGGCTGGGAGATCGTGGCGGCCGATGCCGCGGCCGGGCGCATCGAAGCCACCGACACCACGTTCTGGTTCGGCTTCAAGGATGACGTGGTGATCCGCGTGGAAGGCGACGGCGCGGGGAGCCGCGTCGACGTGCGCTCGGTGTCGCGGGTCGGCGTCGGCGACGCGGGCGCCAACGCGAAGCGCACCAGGGCGTACTTGCGGGCACTCGGGAGCAAGGGTCATCGACCGTAATGCCGCTTAGCGCATGCTAGACTGCCCGGCAGTCTTTTCGGGAGTCGGAACATGGCGCAAAACCGGGAGTTTACGGCGATCATCGAACGAGAAGGCGAGTACTACGTCGCGCTCTGCCCGGAAATGGATATCGCCAGCCAGGGAGCCAGCATCGAGCAGGCGCGCGCCAATCTGAAGGAAGCGCTGGAGTTGTTCTTCGAAACCGCGGATCCGGCGGAAATCAAGACGCGTCTGCACGATGAGGTATTCGTGACGCGCGTCGAGATTGCAATTGGGTAGGCTGCGCGTCTTTTCCGGCAAGGAGCTATGCCGGCTGCTGTCGCGGCACGGGTTCCAGCAGGTAAGGCAGCGGGGGAGCCACGCGGTCATGCAGAAACGGACTGAGACCTCGACCGTCACGGTGCCCGTACCGATGCACGACGAGATTCGTATCGGGACGCTTCATTCGATAATCCGGCAGTCTGGCCTGCCGCGTCAGCTTTTCGAGTACGAGTAGGCTCGGAGCGTCTCGGCTGCGTGGGTAGAGGGCGGCACGCGACATGGGCTGGGAAATCGTGGCGACTGACGCCGCGGCCGGGCGCATCGAAGCCACCGACACCACGTTCTGGTTCGGCTTCAAGGATGACGTGGTGATCCGCGTGGAAGGCGACGGCGCGGGGAGCCGCGTCGACGTGCGCTCGGTGTCGCGGGTCGGCGTCGGCGACGTGGGCGCCAACGCGAAGCGCATCAGGGCTTACCTGCGGGCGCTCGGGTCCTACGCGGAGGGCGGCGGTCTCATGCGACAATTCCACAGCTCATAGGAGGCAAAACCGTGACCACCGTCAGCGTTCGCGTTCCCGAATCGCTTCTCAAGCGCGCCCAGGCCGCCACCGGGCGGCGTGACGCCGAGGCGGCAGTGCGCCGGGCACTGGAGATCGCCACGCATGACTACGAGTTGAACGCGGCCGCGCGCCGCACGCTGGACTTGTCGCGCCGCGAGGAGCGCGCAGGCAAGGTGCGCCGCTTCAGGACCGCGCGGGAAGCCGTCGCGTACCTCAAGCGGCTGTGAAGGAGATCGTCTTCACGCGGCGTTTTGTGAGCATGGATTAGTTGGGGGCGGGCGGGTATTCCCGGCGCAATTGATGACACGGTGAATGAATGAGACAGGCAGATCCTCGGGAAGGGCGTATCGACGCAAGCATCGTGCCGGCCCTGACCGCGCTGCAGGCACGCAAGACTGCCGAATGGCACGAGAAGGAGTTCGCGCCGACGGAGTCCGGGTTGCTTGGCGTGGTGGAGGAGGAGCATCGCTGCAACTTCGAGCTTTGGCACGAGGAAGACCGCGCGCGCCGGGATGATCAAGGGTTCGAGTTTGTCTACCGGGCAAAGCGCAGCATCGATCGGTGGAATCAGCGCCGCAATGATTGCATCGAGAAGATCGACAAGTGGCTGATCGACCGAATTCCCCCGCCTTCCGGGGGTGCGCCGACGCACTCCGAGACACCGGGCATGATCATCGACCGGCTGTCCATCTTGGCGCTGAAGGAATACCACATGGCCGAAGAGGCCCTTCGAGAGGAGGCGCCGGCCGAACAACGGGCAACGTGTCGACACAAGCTTGAAATCATTCGACGGCAACGATCCGATCTTGCGGCGGCCCTGACCGAATTGCTGGCGGACATCGCTTCGGCGAAGCGCGGATTCCGCGTGTATTACCAGTTCAAGATGTACAACGACCCGTCTCTAAACCCCGAGCTCTACAGGCGGCGCTGACGTCGCTGGTTTCAATCCGCCTTCAGCAGCTGTTGGCAGGCTTCGAGAACTTGTCCGGGGGAAATCCCCGACATGCACGGAACTTGCGCCTGGCACGTGCTCACGTGTCCGCTGCAGGCGCATAGAGATCCTTGAACGGAGCGATGCCGCGGGCCGATTGGAGCCCAGCAATGGGCCGCGGTCGGTCCGAAGAGACTGAGAGTCGGCACGCGCAGGCCGGCCGCGAAATGCATCGGCCCCGTATCGGCGCTAATGAAGAGCCTGGCCCCTGCAATGACGGCGAGAAGCAGGTCCAGCGGCTCGGGGGGCGGGATCACGAAGAGCTGACTCTCGCGGCCGGCGAGCTCCACCAGCAGGCGCTTCTCCCGCTCGGAGCTGCCGCCGGTAAAGGCCAACCGGACCGACTGCTTCTCCAGCTGTGCCGCCAGCGAGATCCAGTTCTCGAGAGGCCACTCGCGCTTGGGCTGGGTTGCCGTGACGTAGCAGAGCACAGTGCGGTCTCCGATCGCGGCCCGGCCCTGCTCGGCTCGATCCGGATCGACAGCAATCTCGCACGCCATGTCGTGCGGGAACGGGACATTCAGCGGCGCCGTCACCGCCCAGGCCCTGATCGATGCGTGCCGCGTCGCATCCATCTGCTCGACCGGATCCGTATAGCACTTGGAGCGGAGCAGGAAGCCGCGCGGCGCAACCGCGCCGATTCTGCGCTTCGCCGCGACCAGCAGGCTCAAGAGCGCGCCGCGGTCGTTGCCGACGAAGTCGAGGGATACGGCAAACCGCTCGCGCCGTAACGCGCCAATTACCGGCATCGCCGCAGAAAGATTGAGGCGGCCACGTTGCCTGGGAAATCCCCATACGCGATCTATCCAGCGGACGTGCCGTAGCAGAGGGACGGCCTCGCCTGGAACGAGCACATGCAACTCCCAGTCGGGGTAAGCCCGCCGTATCGCCCGAAGAGCCGGGGTCGTGACCACCACGTCGCCGAGATACATGAAGATCATGGCGAGCAGCTTGGGTCGCGATCGGGTCGGATGGCTGGCGTGGCTCATAGGGCAACGAGACCGGATATCTGTAGTGACGTGTGATCTCAGAAGAACCGTCGCTTTATCATGCTCTTGATTCGCTGCCAGCCGAGGCCGGTGGGCTCGGGGAGCACGGGGTCCGCGGGCACGGGCGCGCCGCGGCGCAGGTAGTGCCGGTCGAAGCCCGACTGCACGAGCCCCCACTTCATGAGGAACTGGCGCCGGCCGTCGTTCTTGCGGATTCGGCGCGTGGAGGTCTCGGAGAAGTGGTAGACCAGGCTGTCGCCCACCCCGAGGAACACGCGGCAGCCCGCTTGCCAGAGCTTCATCGAGAAGTCGTTGTCGCTGCCCATGCCGGGCGAGAACTCGATTGAGTAGCCGCCCACCCGGTGCCAGAGCTCGCGCGGCACGAGCGTCGGCGGCCAGG
>JBBDXL010000131.1:0-3074 GCA_040902335.1 Burkholderiales bacterium | reverse complement strand
TTCCAGAACCTGCAGATCTTCTTCAACATGAGCGCGCTCGAGAACGTGATGGCCGGGCGCCACCTGCACGAGCGTTGCAGCGTGGCGGCGGCGCTGCTGCGCGCGCCGCGCCTCGCGCGCGCCGAGCGCGCCTGCCGCCGCCTCGCCGCGGAGCTGCTCGAGTTCGTAGGGCTGGGCGCCTACGCGGGCGCGGCCGCCGACGCGCTGCCCTACGGCGCGCTCAAGCGCCTGGAGATCGCGCGCGCGCTCGCCGGCGAGCCGCGGCTGCTGCTGCTCGACGAGCCCGCGGCGGGGCTCAACCCTTCCGAGATCCGCGAGATGGACGCGCTGATCCAGCGCCTCGCCGCGCGCGGCATCACCCTCGTGCTGGTCGAGCACAACATGAAGCTGGTGATGGGCGTCTCCGACCACGTGCTGGTGCTCGATGACGGGCGCAAGCTCGCCGAGGGCGACGCCGAGACGGTGCGCAACGACCCGCGCGTCATCGAGGCCTATCTCGGCGCTGGCGGCGACTGACATGCTGCGCGTCGCCGGCCTCGAGAGCCGCTACGGCCGCATCCCGGCGCTGAAGGGCATCGACTTGCGCGTCGAGGCGGGCGAGCTGGTGGCGCTGGTGGGCGCGAACGGCGCCGGCAAGACGACGCTGCTGCGCGCGCTCTCCGGCGTGCAGCCGGTGGCCGCGGGCCGCATCGAGTTCTGCGGCGAGAACGTCACCGCGGCTGCGCCCGAGGCGCGCGTGGCGGCGGGCATCGTGCAGGTGCCCGAGGGCCGGCAGGTGTTCGGCCCGCTTTCGGTAGAGGACAACCTGCGCCTGGGCGCCTACCGGCGCGGCCGCGCCGAGACCGGCGCGTCGCTCGAGCGCGTGTACGCGCTCTTTCCCGACCTCGCGGAGCGCCGCGCGCAAGCCGCGGGCAACCTTTCCGGCGGCCAGCAGCAGATGCTCGCCATGGGCCGCGCGCTGATGGCGCGCCCGCGCCTGCTGCTGCTCGACGAGCCGAGCATGGGGCTCGCGCCGCGCCTGGTCGCCGGCATCTTCGCCTGCGTGGCGCAATTGCGCGCCACCGACACCGCCATTTTCCTCGTAGACCAGAACGCGCGCGCCGCGCTCGCCATCGCCGACCGCGGCTACGTGCTCGAAACCGGCAGGATAGTGCTTGCGGGAACCGGCGCCGAGCTGCTCGCCGACGCCGGCGTGCGCAGCGCCTACCTCGGCTTTTAACCTGGATCAAACCCCCCCACCCCATATAGGAGAAGGATGAGCCCATGAAACCCACCCTCCAGCCCGGCCTCGCCGGCACCCGCGCATTCATCGTCGACCGCGAGCGCACCATCGATTTCATGGGCGAGGACGCGCGCGTCTACGCCACCCCCATGCTGGTACGCGACATCGAGGTCACCTGCCGCGAGCTGCTGCTCGAGCACCTCGACCCGGGCGAGGACTCGGTAGGCACGCGCGTAGAGATCGACCACCTCGCGGCGACGCTGCTCGGCATGAAGGTCTCGATCACCGCGACGCTCGCCGAGCTGAAAGGCCGCGCCGCGATCTTCGACGTCACCGCCACGGACGGCCTGGACACCCTCTGCCGCGGGCGGCACGCGCGTTTCATCGCCAACGTCGAGCAGGTGAAGCAGCGCCTCGCGCAGAAGAAGGCGAAAGCATTCGCCTCGGCATGAAGCGCGTCGCCACCTATTGCTACCAGTGCGTCGCGGGGCCCGACCTCCTGACGGTCAAGGTGGAGGGCGGCGTGGCGCGCGAAGTGGAGCCCAACTTCGCCGCCGCGGCGGTGCACCCGGGCGGCGGCAAGGTGTGCGTGAAGGCCTACGGCCTGGTGCAGAAGACCTACCACCCGGATCGCGTGCTGCGGCCGATGAAGCGCACCAACCCGAAGAAGGGCCATGACGAGGACCCCGGCTGGGCGCCGATCTCGTGGGACGAGGCGCTCGAGCTGATTTCCCGCAAGCTCGCCGCCATCCGGGAAACGGGCCTGCTCGACGCATCGGGCTACCCGCGCGTCGCGGCGAGCTTCGGCGGCGGCGGCACGCCGCAGTCCTACATGGGCAGCTTCCCCGCGTTTCTCGCCGCCTGGGGGCCGGTGGACATGGGCTTCGGCTCCGGCCAGGGCGTGAAGTGCTATCACTCGGAGCACCTCTACGGCGAGCTGTGGCATCGCGGCTTCACCGTGTCGCCCGACACGCCGCTCACGAACTTCCTCATCTCCTGCGGCGCCAATGTAGAAGCCTCGGGCGGCGTCACTGGCGTGTGGCGCCACGCCAACGCGCGCGCGCGCGGCATGAAGCGCGTGCAGGTCGAGCCGCACCTCTCGGTCACCGGCGCCTGCTCGGCCGAATGGGTGCCGATCAAGCCGAAGACCGACGCCGCGTTCCTGTATGCGCTCGTGCACGTGCTGTTGCACGAGGCGCCGCGCGAGCGGCTCGACGTAAAATTTCTCGTCGAGCACACCTCCTCGCCCTACCTGGTGGGCGGGCACGGGTTTTACCTGCGCGAGCCGGCGACCGGCGCGCCGATCGTCGCCTCGACGCTGGAAGGAAAGGAGACGCACGTGGCGCTCGAGATCGGCGCCGACGGCGAAGTGCTGGCCGAAGGCCTGCTCGAGGGCGAGACGGCATTCGCGAAGCTCGCGGCGCACATGCAGCCCTACACGCCCGAGTGGGCGGAGGGTATTTGCGACGTGCCCGCGGCGCGCATGCGCCGCATCGCCAACGAGTACCTGGACGCCGCGCGCGTAGGGCAGACGATCGAGATCGAGGGCAAGACGCTGCCGTATCGCCCGGTGGCGGTCAGCCTCGGCAAGACGGTGACCAACGGCTGGGGCGGCTTCGAGTGCTGCTGGGCGCGGACGCTCCTTGCGGCGCTGGTAGGCGCGCTGGAAGTCCCCGGCGGCATCCTCGGCACCACGGTGCGCCTGAACCGCCCGATGTCGGAGCGCCACAAGAGCGTGCGCGCCGGCCCCGACGGCCTGATGGCTTATCCGTTCAACCCCACCGACGCGCGGCACTGGAGCGCGCAGCCCAACATCCGCAACGCCTACCGCACGATGGTGCCGCTCGCCGGC
>JBBDXL010000130.1:0-3080 GCA_040902335.1 Burkholderiales bacterium | reverse complement strand
CAGCCCGCCGATGCCGCCGCCGAGGACGAGGGCCGGCAGCGCCGTCATGGCGCGAGCAGGTCCGCGGCGCGGTTATCGCGCAGCGTGGTCTCGTCCTCGGCGCCGCCGTCGAAGAAATCGAACACCGAGCGCGGCAGGCGCGAGCGCGCAAGGCGGCGCAGGTCCTCGATGTTCACCGCTCGCTCGAGCCGGTTCATGGCCGGGAAGTGTACCGAGCGCCCAGTGCGCGCGCATAATGTCGTCTCACAAAACCTACGCGAACCCGACATGGCCCTCACCGCCGCCCGTCCCCTGGCCGCCGCCCGTCTGCGCGGCGTGCTCTCTCCCGTCATCACGCCGTTCAAGGCCGACCTGTCGCCCGACGGCGAGCGGTTCGTGCGCCACTGCAAGTGGCTGCTGAAGAGCGGCTGCACGGGGCTCGCCGTCTTCGGCACCAACAGCGAAGCCAACTCGCTGTCGCTCGAAGAGAAGCTCTCGCTGCTCGCGGCGCTGCTGCACGCCGGCGTGCCGGGGTCGGCGCTGATGCCGGGAACGGGGCACTGCGCCCTGCCCGCCACGGTGCGCCTCACGGCGAACGCGGTGAAGATGGGCTGCGCGGGCGTGCTGATGCTGCCGCCCTTCTACTACAAAGGGGTGTCGGACGAGGGTCTTTTCCGCTACTTCTCGGAGGTGATCGAGCGCGTCGGCGACGAGCGCCTGCGCGTGTACCTCTATCACATCCCGCCGGTGTCGCAGGTGCCGATCACCCTGAAGCTCATCGAGCGGCTGCTTTCGAAGTACCCCGGCATCGTCGCCGGGGCGAAGGACTCCTCGGGCGACTGGAACAACACCCAGGCGATGCTGGATGAGTTCGGCAAAAGCGGCTTCGACGTCTTCCCGGGAAGCGAGCTCTTCCTGCTGGAGGGCATGCGCCACGGCGGCGCGGGCTGCATCAGCGCCACGGCCAACGTGAACCCCGGCGCGATCGACCACGTGTTCCGCAACTGGCGCTCGGGGGAAGCCGACAAGCTGCAGGCGGGCATCGGCGCGACGCGCAACATCATGCAGAAGTACCCCATGATCCCGGCTTTGAAGTCCGTCGTCGCGCACTTCGGCAACGATCCGGAGTGGCATCGCGTGCGCCCGCCCCTGGTGGAGCTGACGAAGGAGCAGGAAGCGGCGTTGATTCCGGAGCTGAAGGCTTCCGGATTCACGATGCCCGGCCTCGCCGGCTAGCGTGCCCGTCGCATTGGTCACCGGCGCGGGCCGCGGCATCGGGCTCGCCACGGCGAAGGCGTTCCTGCAGGAAGGCTGGAAGGTTCTTTCCCTGGACAAGGCGTTTCCGGGGGAAGTGGTCGGGGTGCGGGTGGACTACGACCTGCGCGAGCTCGCGGGGATTCCGAAGCTCCTTTCGTCACTGGGCGAGATCGATACGCTCGTGAACAACGCGGGCGTCCTGTATTGCGAGCCATACGATGCGATTCCGGAAGCGCACGCCGCCGAGATCCTCACCGTCAACCTGCGCGCACCGGTGGCGCTGATCGAGGCGGTGGCGCCCCAGATGCGAAAGCGAAAGTCGGGGCGCATCGTCAACATCGGCTCGGTCGCCGCCTTCACGGGACATCCCGACCTCTGGTACGGGGCGACGAAAGCCGCACTCCTCAACATCACCAAGAGCTACGCTGCGCATCTGGGCCGCGACGGCATCCTGGTCAACGCCGTGGCGCCCGGACCCACGTCGGGCGTCATGTACGAGCAGCTGTCGCAATCGAGGAAGGACGCGGTCATGCGCTCGGTGCACGCCGGGCGCGTATGCAGCCCGGAGGAAGTGGCCAAGGTGATCCTGTGGCTGGGCTCCGCCAGTCCGGACTACGTGTCCGGCACTACCGTGGACGTGAACAGCGGGTCCTATCCGCGGTAGCGGTCAACGCCGCGGCGCGCCGGGCGTTCTCCGTTCCCTGGAGACACGCCTCACCCTACGGCCGGGACAGCCCGGCACCCGAAAGCTTGTCGAGAAGTACGGCGAGCGCCTCGTCCGCGTGCGCTACGTCTACGACCCGGCCAGCGGCCGGCGCCCGAAGACCGTCGAGCGGGTCGTCGAATCCGTACCGTGGAAGGCCCGCGGCCGCAAGCCCCGGCGGCAGGACGACGATGTCGTGTACGTGCGCATCGCGTACCACGAGACCGATCTGCGCGAGCGCGCGAAGCGGCTGGGCGCAATCTGGCGGCAGCCGCAGAAGCTGTGGGAGATCACTTATCGGGATAGCAAGAGGCTGGGGATCGAGGATCGGATCGTGGAAAGCTGAGGGCGAGATGCATCTACATCTGGATATATGCCGGCATATGGCGCTATCTATAAGTAGATGGTTCAATATACATATGGATGGTTCTCTGCCCTTTTGTTCGTCGTTCACTGTACGTTATGCACCCTAGACACGCTCCCGTAGAATTGCCTGTGTGCCGAGACTATCGATCACCCGAATACGCGATCTGGTCCGTGCACTGAAGTATGTGGTATCCCTCCACGCCGCCGAAGAACTGGAAGATGAAAACCTCACAATCCTCGATCTCGAAAATATCATCCTCACTGGCCGCATCGTCGAGCGCCAGAAGGATCGCGAAACGCGTGAAACCAAAGTCGTCATCCGAGGGCGCACCCTTGATGCGCGTGAAGCCGAAGCGGTCGTCAAGGTTGGCCCCACCGGTGCGCTCTACGTCATCACGGTCTACCTCGTCTAGGTACCGCTGCGCCTCCTGCGGTCGCGCGGGCGTGGAACTCAGGCGGGTGGCCCGGACGTTCGGGAGCGGGCGAAGCCTTCTTGTGGTTGAACGAATTCCGATGTGGTCTTGCCCACACTGCGGAGAGTCCTACTTCACGGCGCAGACGATGCACGAGCTCGAGCGCATCAAGGCGCTCAGAGAATCGGTTGCCGTGCGGAAGCCCGTTTCGGTTGCCGAGTTTCAGCAAGCGGGTGCATAACAGCGCGATCGACAGCGACACTTCGCAAGCGCCGCTTCGCGCGCTCGCTCGTGCGCGTCATCGCGGACGTCATGCCGCGAGAAGAACGGGCGTAGAATAGCTCTGGCATGGGAGACGCGGC
>JBBDXL010000129.1:0-21347 GCA_040902335.1 Burkholderiales bacterium | reverse complement strand
GGCGTGCCGTAGCCGCCCAGTGACGCGTTGGCGTAGAGCGCGAAGCGGTGATCCGGGTCCTCGGACAGCCGGTACAGGCAGGAGCGCAGCTTCTCGCCGGCCGCGGGAGGCGGGTAGTCCTGCGGGTCGAACAGGTCGGTGCGCGCGGCGAGGCGGATGAGGCGCGACTTGATGTTCTCCAGGCTGGCGGCGTTCACGCCGTCGCGGCGCTCGATGCCGCGCACGTCGGCGACAGCGGATTCGATTTCCTTGCGGCGTTCGGCGGCTCGGTCCATGCGGCAATCTTAACGTAGGGTGGGCCGCAGGCCCACCCTATAGATCGTGCACCTTGCCGCGATGGGCTTTCAGCCGCGAGCGCCGCAGTTTCGACTCGATGCGGCGCTCCCGGGAAGCGCGCGTCGGCCGCGTCGGGCGGCGCTTCTTCGGCACGAAGGCGGCGGCCTCGACCAGCGCCTGCAGCCGGGCGAGCGCCTCGGCGCGGTTCAGATCGAGGCTCCTGTGCTGCTGCGCCTTGATGACGACGACGCCGGTGCGCGTAATGCGCTTGTCACCGCGGTGCAGCAGCCGGTGCTTGACGTCCTCGGGCAGCGACGAGGCGCGGATGTCGAAGCGCAGGTGCACGGCGTTCGACACCTTGTTGACGTTCTGGCCGCCCGCGCCCTGCGCGCGCACGGCGGTGAGCTCGATTTCACGCTCGGGGATGGCTGGCGCCGACCCCGCCATGCGCCTCAGCGCTTTCTGAACATCGGGCGCCGCTGCGGCATGGCGACCGGGTTTTCGTCCTTGTGGCGGAAGCTGATGCGACCCCGCGTCAGGTCGTAGGGGGACATTTCCATCGTTACGCGATCGCCCGCGAGAATGCGGATGCGGTTCTTGCGCACCTTGCCGCCCGCGTACGCGAGCACCTGCGCGCCGTTGGTGAGCTCGACGCGAAACTGCGTGCTGGGCAGCACTTCCTGCACCACCCCTTCCATCTCCAGCATTTCTTCCTTGGCCATGCAACGTCCTCAGGCATTGCGAGGCGCGCAGTATGGCGCGTAACGCCCGGATCGGCAAGGATAAAACCCGCTCCCGGCGCTAGCGCCGCGCGACCAGGAACAGGCGCCGGAACGGGAACAGGGTGCGCCCGTCGGCCTCTGGCGGGTACCAGGCAAGCACCCGGCGGCGGTAGTCGGCCTCGAAGGCGGAGCGCTCGGGCTCCTGGAGCCTGTCCAGGAACTGCTTCAACCAGGTGCCCTTGGTGTACTCGGCCACCGGGTTGTCGCCGGCGAGCACCTGCAGGTACTCGGTCTCCCAGATTTCCAGCGCCGTGCAACGGTGCTGCAGCAGGCGCCAGTAGTGCCCCGGCGCGGCCACCGGGTCGCGGCGCAGGTGCGGCTCGAGCCGCGCGCGCCAGGGGCCCTGCTCGATCGCCTCGATGATCGACGTGTGCGAGGGCGCGCTGAAATTGCGCGGCATCTGCACCGCGAGCCACCCGCCGGGCGCCACCGCCTCGAGCAGCGCAGGAAACAGCCGCTCGTGGCCGTCGAGCCAGTGCAGCGCCGCGTTGCTGTAGAGCACGTCCACGGGCCGCGCCGGGCGCCAGGCGCCGATGTCGCCCTGCTCGAACCGCGCCTGCGGATGCGCGGCGCGCGCCCGCAGCAGCATCTCGGGCGAGCTGTCCACGCCGATCAGCTTCGCGGCCGGCCAACGCGCCGCAAGGAGCGGCGCGAGATTGCCCGCGCCGCAGCCCAGGTCGACCACCGTTCCCGGCGCCGCCGCCGGAATGCGCGCGAGCAGATCCACCGCGGGCCGCATGCGCTCGCCGGCGAACTTCAGGTATTGCGCGGGATCCCAGCTCACGTGCTGACGCGGTTGCGGCCGCCCTTTTTCGCGCGATAGAGCGCCTCGTCGGCCGCCTTCAGCACCTGCGCCGGCGGCTGGCGCTCGACCTCGGGCTCGGCGGCGCCCATCGACACGGTTACCGAGAGGAGCTTGGTCGGCGCGCTGTCGCCGCGCCGCCGGATGCCCGCCTCCTCGCGCCGCGGGCGCTGTTCGCCGCGCACCGCCATCCGGTAGCGCTCGACGGCTGCCCGCGTGCGCTCGAGATAGGGCAGCGCTTGCTGCAGGCTGCGGCCGGGGAACAGTACGCTGAACTCCTCGCCGCCATAGCGAAACGCCATGCCGCCGCCGCCCACTTCCGCGAGGCGCGCCGCGACCAGCTTCAGCACCTGGTCGCCGATATCGTGGCCATGCGTATCGTTGAATTTCTTGAAGTGGTCGACGTCGATCATGGCAAGCGTGTAGTGCGGGCCCAGTGCGCGCAACTGCTCGTCCAGCGCGCGCCGCCCCGGGAGCGCCGTCAGCTCGTCGCGGAACGCGAGGCGGTGCGACTCCTGCACGAACGCGACCAGCACCACGGCGCCCGCAGCGGAGAGGAAGGCGCCGAACACCACGGGCGCGGTGGCCCATTCGGCGGCGATGAAGAAGGCGACGAGCGCCGCGGCGAGCCCGAGGTCGAGCGGCGTGTGCTTGGGCCAGGCGCGCCACACCGCGGCGACGAACGCGGCGCCGAACAGGATGCGGCCGGCGAGCGGCGTCGGCGGCGAGCGGAAGATCCAGTGCTCGAGCACGCCCTGCCAGGCGAGTCCGGAGAGCTCGCTGCGGCCGGCGGCGGCGATCCACAGGATGAGCAACGCCTCGGCGCCGAGCAGCACGAGCCAGCGGTAGCTGCCGTGGTAGGCGACGCCGCGCTCGGGCAGCGCCATGGCGACGAGCGCGTTCAGCGGCACCAGCACCACCAGCGCCGTATACACGGCTTTCTCCGCGAAGCCGCCCAGCCCCTGCGCGTAGTGGTAGCCCGCATAGGCCGCGAGCAGCGACGCGAGAACCACCAGCGCGCGGCCGCGGTTAAACCTCAGCGCAAACGCCGCGCCGAGGATCAGGACCGCATAGGGGCCGGCGACCTTGAGGCCCGAGAGCGAATCCGGCAGCGACGGGCCGACCCACACCGCAAGCGCGGCGCCGAGCAGGAGAGCGATCGGAGCGGCGACGAGGCGGGCGGCGGGCGGAAACGGCAGCGCCATCGGTCAATCCTCTCCCAGTATGCGGTCGAGCGCGGCAATCAACGCGGGAACGCGGGTGCGCGCCGCTTCGTATAGCCGGCGATGATCGATCTCCCCGTACTCGTGCGCGATCACGTTGCGCTGGCCGATGATTCCCCGCCAGTCGATCTCGGGATGCGCCCGCTGGAACACCAGGTGCACGCGGCGCGCGGATTCGCCCAGAACCTCGAGCGTGCGCTCCAGCGCCAGAACGCGCACGCGGTTGCGTGCCAGCCTCGCGTAGGGGATGCGCCGCACCAGCGCATGCGATTCCTGCGCCGCCTTGCGCATGTCCCAAAGGTGTGCGGCGATCCTGTCGTCAGGCTTCGTAAAGCCTCCGCAGGTCGGGCAGGATCGTCTTGCGACGGTACGGGTTCTCCAGGATCGCCGGGCTTGCGATGTGCACTCTGCGGCCGCCGAACAGCGGCGATAGTTCCTCCTGCATGCGCGCGAGGTCGAACAGCGAAGTCCTGCTGGCAGGCTTGAACTCCACGAGCAGGTCGACGTCGCTGTCCGCGCGCAGCTCGCCGCGGGCAGCCGAGCCGAAAATCGCCAGCCGCTTCACGCCATAGCGGCGGCAGGTTTGCGCCAGGCGGCGCTTGGGCAGCGGCGGCAGGCCGGCGACGGGCGCAACGGTATAGGCGGCCCGGGGACTTTGCAGAACGGGGGGGTGCTCTCCCGACTTGCGCAGAATGCCCGTCAATTCCGCATACGCCGGGAACTCCGGGTTCGCGCTGTACTTGACCTGGTTGCCCGCACGCTCGACGCGCAACAGCTCCGCCTGCGCCAGCATCCGCAACTCGCGGTGCAGCGAACCCGCCGGGACACCCGTGAGCCGGGCAATCTCGCGCACGTGGAAGCTCTCGCCGGGGCGCGGCAACAGCAGATCCAGCACCCGGTAGCGGTAGTCGCCGAACAGGAGGTGCGGCAGATTGCCCCGGGCGCCCGATGGCCGCAGGGTGGCCTTTGTTCTCAGCATTGCTACGATTGTAGCAGAGCCGAGAACAGGCAGGCCTACCCCGCCAGCCGGTCCGGCCTGAATCCCACGTCGCAAACCTTGCCGCGCTGCGCGCGCTTGCCCAGGTGCGCCGCGAGCTGCGCGGCGTCGAGCGTTTGCAGCGCGCGGTTCTTGCGCCGCATGCCGCTGACCACCAGCGATTTTCCGTCGCTCACGGCGACCGCGGCGAGCGTTTCCTTTTCGGGCAGCGCGAGCAGCTGCACGCCGACGCCGCCGTTCGGCCGCACCGGCACGTCCTCGAGCGGAAACAGGAGCAGGCGCGCGTCCGACGACATCGCCGCGACGTACTTCCCCGCCGTCACCGGCGCGGGCGGGCGCGCCTGCGTGCCCTCGCCCACCGCCATGAAGTCCTTGCCGTGGCGCGTGCGTGACACCAGGTCGCCCAGCTTGCACACGAAGCCCAGGCCGGCGCTGGAACTCATCAGCAGCTGCTGCGCGGGATCGCCCGTGCCCATCCACACGATGTCGTCCGCGGACGAGTGCACGAGCGTGTTCACCGGCGCGCCGTCGCCGCGACCCGTGGGCAGCGCGGCGGCCTCCAGCGTGAACGTCTTGCCCGACTCGGCGAGCACGATCACCGCGTCGGTGGTCTTGCACTCCAGCGTCTGCAGCAGGCCGTCGCCGTCCTTGAAGGTGAGCGTCGAGGCATCGATGTCGTGGCCGGTGCGCGCGCGCATCCAGCCCTTCTTCGACAGGATGACGGTGAGCGGCTCCTCCACCACCGTGCGCTCGACCTGCGCGCGCTCCCCGGCCTTGATCAGGGTGCGCCGCTCGTCGCCATAGAGTTTGGCGTCCGCATCCAGCTCGCGCACCACGAGCTTCTTCAGCGCCTTGTCGTTGCCGAGGATCGACTTCAGGTCCTTCTTCTCGGCCTCGAGCGACTTGCGCTCTTCGTTCAGCTTCACGCCGTCGAGCTTGGTGAGCTGCCCGAGGCGGATGTTGACGATGTCCTCGGCCTGGCGCTCGCTGAATTTCCACTTCGCCATCATCTTCTGCCTGGCCTCGGCCGGGTCGTCGGCCGCGCGGATCAGCTTGATGATCTCGTCGATCCTCGCGTAGGCAAGGAGCCGCCCGAGGACGATGTGCAGACGCTCTTCGCACTTGTCGAGGCGGTGCCGGGTGCGCCGGCGCACCGTCTGCAGGCGCCACTCGCCCCATTCGCGCAGGATCTCGGCGAGGCCCTTGGTTTCGGGCAGGCCGTCGAGGCCGAGCCAGGTGAGGTTCACCGCGTAGCGCGCTTCCAGAGACGTCCGTGCCAGCAGGAAGGCCATCAGCTCTTCCGGCTTCTGACGCGAAGACCGCGGCTCGATCACCAGGCGCAGCTTCGACTTGCGGTCGCTCTCGTCGCGCACCCCGCCCTGGTCGATCTGGTCGAGGAGGTACTGCCGGAGGCGCTTTTGCTCCTGGGAAACCTCTTTCTTCCCCAGGCCGGGCCGGGGATTCGCCAGGGCTTCGATTTCCTCCATCACCTGCCTGACGGAGACCCCGTGCGGCAGCTCCGAGACGACCACGCGCCACTGCCCGCGCGCGAGCTGCTCGGTTTCCCACTTGCACTTGACGAGCAGCGAGCCGCGTCCCGTCTCGTAGGCCTGGCGCATCTCCTCGGCGGGGGAGATGACCTGGCCGCCGCCGGGGAAGTCCGGGCCGGGCAGGATCTCGAGAAGCTCGTCGAGCTTCGCGCGCGGGTGCCTGATGACGTGGGCGGCGGCGGCGGCGACCTCCTTCAGGTTGTGCGAAGGAATGCGCGTCGAAAAGCCGACCGGGATGCCGAACGAGCCGTTCAACAGGCCGAAGGGCAGGCGCGCGGGCAGCAGCACCGGCTCTTCGAACTTGCCGTCGTAGTTCTTCGCGAAATCGACCGTGCCCTCGCCGATCTCGGCGAGCATCAGCTCGGCGTAGCGCGAGAGCTTCGCCTCGGTGTAGCGGTAGGCCGCGGCCGAATCGCCGTCGCGCGAGCCGAAGTTGCCCTGCCCGTCGATGAGCGGGTAGCGCATGGAGAAGGGCTGCGCGAGGTGCACCAGCGCCTCGTAGGTCGAGGCGTCGCCGTGCGGGTGGTACTTGCCGAGCACCTCGCCGACGTAGCGCGCGCATTTCGCGAACCCCTGTCCGCCGGCATCGCCCATCGCGTAGAGGATGCGGCGCTGCACCGGCTTCAGGCCGTCGGCGATCTCGGGCAGCGCGCGCGCCTTGACCGTGGAGACGGCGTAGCCGAGGTAGGCCTGCGACGCGTGGCGCTCGATCGGCGCCGCGTCGTCGCCGTTCTCGGGGGTGAAGAGGTCGGGGGTCCGGGTATCCATGATCAGTCGAACAGATCCAATTGCTTGTCGGCCATGGCGACGGCGAGCTCCACCGCCTTTTTCGCCTTCTCGAGGTCATCTCTCGCCCCCGACTTGCCCGCAGCCTTCCAGGTGTAGCGGCCCTGCGCGGCGAGCGTCACCTTGCCGAGCTTCTGCTTGCCGAGCCAGAGCACGTGGCCCTTGTAGGCCCGCTCCCAGAACGGCTTGGCCTTCTTCCTAGACATCAGCTTCGACGCTCTTCCAGTGCTCGCGCATCCAGTTGCGCCGGCCTTCGGCTTCGCCCGAGTCCATCAGCAGCTCGAATGTCTGGCGCGCTTTCTTCAGCTGCCTGGCGTCGAGCTGCATGCGCACGAGCCGCCGCGTGTCCGGGTTCATCGTCGTTTCCCACAGCTGCTCGGGGCTCATCTCGCCGAGTCCCTTGAAGCGCGAAATCTCCCACGAACCGTCTTTCACCTTTTCCTTCTTCAGCGCGGCGAGCGCTTCCTCCAGCTCGTCCTCGTCGAGGCAGTACAGGCGCCGCGCCGGCCGCCCCTTGCCCTGCGCCGGCACCTCCACCTTGTAGAGCGGCGGCTGCGCCACGTAGACGTGCCCCGCCTCCACCAGCTTGGGCGCGTGCATGAAGAAGAAGGTGAGCAGCAGTGCCTGGATGTGCCCGCCGTCGACGTCGGCGTCGGTCATCAGGATCACCTTGCCGTAGCGCAGCCCCGAGAGATCGGGCGCGTCCTCGGGTCCGTGCGGATCCACGCCGATCGCCGTGGCGATCGCCTGCAGCTCCTTGTTGGCGAGCACGGTGCGCGAGTCCTTCGACATGGTGTTCAGCACCTTGCCGCGCAGCGGCAGGAGCGCCTGCGATTCCTTGTCGCGCGCCTCCTTCGCCGAGCCGCCCGCCGAATCGCCTTCGACCAGGAAGAGCTCGTTGCGCGTCACGTCGCCCGAGGCGCAGTCGACAAGCTTGCCGGGCAGCGTGGCAATGCCCGAGGATTTTTTGCGCTCGACCTTCTTGCCCTTCGCCAGCCGCGCCATCGCCTGCTCGATGGCAAGCTCGGCGATCCGCTTGCCCTCCTCGGGATGCTCGTTCAGCCACAGCTCGAGCGCGTCCTTCACGCACAGCTCGAGCAGCCGCGCCGCGTGGCGCGTGGTGAGCTTCTCCTTGGTCTGGCCGTGGAACTGCGTGCGCACGATGCGCGCCGAGAGCGTGAAGCAGGCGCGCGCCCACAGGTCGTCGGCGATCAGCTTCACGCCCTTCGGCGCGAGCGCGCGCGCCTCCATGAAGGACGCCAGCGCATCGAAAATTCCCGCGCGGAAACCCGCCTCGTGCGTGCCGCCCGAGCGCGTGGGAATGAGGTTGACGTGGCTGTCGGCGAACACCTCGCCCTCGGCCACCCAGCCTACCGCCCAGGCCGCGCCTTCGCCGGGCTCGATGTCCGGGATGTTGGTCTCGTTGAAGTAGCGCTCGCCGGAGAACAGCGGCGCCACGAGCTCGCGCCCCTGCAACATGAAATCGAAGTACTGCGCCATGCCGCGCTCGTACTTCCAGCTCTTGTTCTCCTTGCCCTCCACCTCGAGCACGGTGGTGAGGCCGGGAAGGAGGTACGCCTTCGAGCGCACCAGGTGCTCGAGCTCGGCCAGCGGAATGCCCGGCGCATCGAAGTACTTCGGGTCGGGCCACAGGCGTACCACGGTGCCCGTGCGCCGTTCCTTGATTCTCCCGCTCTTCAGCTTCTGCTTGAGCTCGCCGCCCTCGAAGGCGATCGTATGCTTCTGTCCGTCGCGGTAGACGGTGACTTCGAGGCGCTTCGACAACGCGTTGGATACCGCGACGCCGACGCCGTGCAGGCCGCCGGAGATGTGATACACGTCCGCGCCCGAGCGGGAAAACTTGCCGCCCGCGTGCAGCATGCCGAAGGCGACCTCCACCGCGGGCTTCTTCTCCACGGGGTGCATGTCCACCGGGATGCCGCGACCCTCGTCCTCGACCTCGACCGAGCCGTCCTTGAACACGCGCACGCTGATTCTCTTGCCGTGGCCGGCGAGCGCCTCGTCCACCGCGTTGTCGATCGCCTCCTGCACGATGTGCAGCGGGTGCACGGTGTGCGTGTACATGCCCGGCATGCGGCGCACGGGTTCCAGGCCCTTCAGGGCCTGGATGGCGGAGGCGTCGTACACCGGGCTCTTGGCCATTTATCTGGTGCTTTCCAGATGGTTACCCACTAGATATTGTATCTCTCGCGCATCTGCGCCGCCGGTTCATTTCAGCGGCGATTGAGCGTCCAGTCGTACGCGTCGTAGCGCAGATTGAGACGGCCGATATCGCGCTCGGCGCACGCCACCGACGCGTCGTCGAGCCGCTGCAGGACAAATTCGAGCACGTCGCCTTGGTGGCCGAAATCCTTCGCGTACCACTGCAGCAGCCGCGGCAGCCTCAGCACGCTGCCGTCGGGCGCCACCTGTGCCAGGCGCCGGAGGTACCGCGTCGCGGCGTCCTCGAAGACACGAAACGCCGGCGAAGAGCGCGAGCCGCGGAACAGCGCGAAGTGCACACGCTCGTCGAAAGCGATGGGCGTGTAGACCAGGCGCGGGTCGTCACGCCGCATCGGCGCCTGCAGCCGGCCGTGCGCCGCCACGTTGCCACGCAGCAGGCCGTGGTAGATGTCGTCGAGCGAGAACTGCAGCCCGAAGATCCTCAGCCGCGGGCGCTCGAAGAACGCCAGCGTGTCCGGCTCCGCGCCCTCGAGCTCCAGCGCCAGCTCGGGCGCGTCGCGCAGCACGCCGGCGTTGAAGACATTGATCCAGAACGCCATCTGCGCGGCGATGCGCACCTGCCGGGGATCGAAGGTCTCGAGCGCGGCGAGGCAGACGGCGAGGTGGCCGCGCTCGCGCGAAGCGGCGAGCGCCGCGTAGTCGCACGCCAGCCCCTCGGCATCGAAGTGCGCGGCCACCGCCGCCAGCGCCAGCGGTAGCTCCCGGTCAGGATCCATGGTCCGTGCGTGCTGCCCGCTCCAGGGCAGGAGCAGCATTTTGCCCTGAACGCGCTAGCGGGTCGTCGCGATCAGCCCACCGTCGACGACCCGCTCGGCGCCGCCTCGCCGATCCGGGTATGTTCCGGGTGGGGGGACCTGGCGCAGCGGCCGCCGCTCCTCGAAGAATGCGAAATTCGCGCGCTGCGATTTCGCGAGCGCGGCCCGGATCATGTTCTTGCCGCGCGCCGCCTGGCCGCTGTCGAGCACCGACTTGAAGAACCCGGTGTAGAAAGCGTCGGGCTCGACGCGCATCCGGTACACCAGGAACGCAGCCCGGGGATGCATCGGCGCGCGATAGTTCAGCGTCGCTTCCTCGTCCGGCGCGAGGCGCGTGTCGGCGATCTCGCGCGACAGGTCGAGGGTCACGAGGCGCGCGATCACGTGGTGCTGCCGAGTGCCCGGCAGCATCCTGCCGTCTGCGCCGGTCTGATAGATCTCGGCGACCACTTTGGGCGTGACGTAAGTCGGGAAGCGATGCCCGGTACCGGTATTGCGGACCGTGAGGCCCGCCGCCACCGTGGCGCCGGTCAGCACGGGCGCCGCCGCAGTGACCGTGACGCTCGAGCGCATCATCCGTTCATCGTGTACGCCGCGCCACAGGTGGCGCCGCTCCGGCATGTGACACGACTGGCAGGATTTTCCCTCGCGGCCGTAGCGGCTGGCGCGCCACTCCTCGTAGGTGTTCTCCAGCAATTTTCCGTTCAGCGCGTAGTCGCCCTCCACGAACTGGTGGCACGCGGCGCAGAACCGGGAGTCCTCGAACGCGGCGTGCGCCGTCCAACCGCCATGCGGCAAGCCTGGCGTCCCGGCCGGCGCGGCGCCGTCGCGCCGGGGCGGGCCGAAACGCTCGTGCCCGCGCACATGGCAGCCGGCGCAGGTCAGTCCGCGCTCATGCGCCGGCGCCGGTCCGCGGAGGGCGCGCGGTCGCGCGATGGCCGCTGCCAGGCTGCTCGCCTGTTCGGCGAGCGGCGCATGGCAACGCAGGCAGGCCTGCTGCTCTGCGCTCGCCTCCGGCGCCATATCGAGCAATTGCCCAAGGACGCCGGGTCCCATGGCTTTCGCGTGCAGGGAAGTCTTCCAGTCATTGAACTGCTGGACGTGGCAGCCCCCGCAGGCGTTCGGGTCGAGCTCGGCTTCCTGCGCGCTGAATCCCGCGGGGACGGGTCCCTGCGGTTGGAGCGGACGCGACCAGTGCCGGTCAAGAAAAACCTGGATCGCGTCCTGCCCCGCGCCGGGCACTGGGGGTGCCACTGCGCCCTCGCCGCACGCGGCCAGCAGGCCGGGCAATAAAACGGGGAGAGTCCAAAGCCCTCTCCCCGCTATCCGCCGTCCACTGTCCACTGTCCACTGTCTGCCGGACAGAGGGCGCAGGCGTGCCCTATTTCTTCTTCGCCGCGCAGGGGTTGGCCGCGCACGGGTTCTTCGCCGCGCACGGGTTCTTGGCGGCGCAGGGGTTCGCCGCGCACGGGTTCTTCGCCGCACAGGGGTTCGCCTTTTTGCTCTTCTTCATCGACTTCGCCGCGCAGGGGTTCTTCGCCGCGCAGGGGTTCGCCGCCTGCACGCTCGCCATCGGCACTGCCAGTGCCAGGGCAGCGGCGCCAAGGGCGAGACGGAGACGCTTCATTTCGATTTTCATAAGAACATCCTCTTATCGGGTTGAACGCACAATATTGTGTTTGTCGCCTAGATGCGGCGACGAGCGTTAGTCGCAGACGACGCCGGCATCCTTACCACGGTGTGTCCTCGGCGCCCGCGTGCGCGGGATTGTAAGGTTTCCGGCCCTGGCGCGGTCTAATTTACCTGAGCCGCATCGTGCGTCCATCCAGAGGAACTCCAATGAACCTGAATCTTCGTCCCATCGCCGCCTCCATGCTTGCGTCCGGACTGCTGCTCGGCGCCCCGCTGGCGTCGGCCGGTCCGGCCTCGACGCCGTCCGCCGCCCCCTTGCTGCTCGCGCAGAAGAACCCCTGCGCGGCCAACCCCTGCGCGGCGAAGAACCCCTGCGCGGCCAACCCCTGTGCCGCCAAGCCTGGCAAGGCGCTGAAAGACCCGGCCGCCCAGGCCGCGGCCAGGCAGTTCAAGTCCTGGAAGAAGGTGAACGCGAAGCCCGTGCCGAGCGCCACGCACGGCGGCACGCTGGTGTTCACCTACCTCAACAAGAAGGCCGAGGGCGCGGGGATGACCGGAAAGTTCCCGTTTGCGCAAGGCTCGGTGATTCTGAAGCAGGCGTTCGAGGACCAGGGCGGCAAGACCGGCGCGCCCGGCAGCCTGTTCGTGATGGAAAAGCGCAAGAAGGGCTACGACGCCGCCAACGGGGACTGGCACTACGCGGTTCTCGACCCCAAGGGCAACGTGCAGATGACCGGGAGCGGCAAGGCCGGCGCCAGCACGCAGTTCTGCGCCCAGTGCCACCAGCTTGCCAAGGCGAACGACTACGTTTTCGGCAACGGCACGACGATGAAGGTGAAGGCGACGGCGATGGGCGCTGCCGGGAACCCGTGCGCGGCGAAGAATCCGTGCGCGGCGAACCCCTGCACCGCCAAGAACCCGTGCGCGGCGAAGAACCCCTGCGCCACCAAGAACCCCTGCGCCGCGACGAATCCCTGCGCGGCGAAGCGGAAATAGCGCGACCGGCGGACCCTCGAAGCGTGGGCGCGCCGTTTCCGGCCCTGGACGGCGCGCAGCTCGAGGCGATGCGCGCCGCGGGCCGCGAGATCGTCGAGTGCCAGCGGGCGCTGGCAAAGGGCGGCTTGAACATCGTCGGCGAGCTGCTGCGCGGCGCGGGAACGTTCGTCGAGTACGACCACTACCCCGAGGATGACGTTTTCGACATCGAGTCGGGCGCGCAGTATTACTACCATGCGCATCGTGGGCTCGCCGGCGAGCACGGGCATTTTCATACCTTCCTGCGCGCGGCCGGTATGCCGCCCGGCGTCGCGCCGTCGCGGCTGCCGCATACCGAGCCCTGGCCGTCGGGCGACGAGACGCTCGCCCACCTGATCTCAATCTCGATGGACGCCTACGGCAAGCCGATCGGCCTGTTTGCGCCGAACCGGTGGGTCGCGGCAGACAGCTGGTACCCGGCGCAGGACGTGATCTCGATGCTGGAGCGCTTCCGCATCGATCACGCCAGTCCGTCCTGGCCGGTGAATCGCTGGCTGAGCGCGATGTTCATCCTGTTCCGCCCCCAAATCGTGCGCCTGCTGCTCGAGCGCGACCGCGTGATCGAGGCGTGGCGCCGGAAGCTGCCGGGCGAAGATGTCCTCGAATATCGGGAACTTGAGATCCTTGCGCAGGTTCCAATCTCGATAGAATCCACGCTGGTGGAAGTGAACGCTGCGCTCGCCCACCCGGGCAGCCAACCAAGGAATCGGACATGAACAACGCTCTCATCACCCTCGCCGGGCTCGGGCTTGCCATGCAGGCGGCGCAGGCCGGCGCGCAGGCGAAGATCATCGAACTGACCCAGACGCCCTGCCAGTTCCTCCAAAGCGAAGGCGGCAAGGACCACGGCTTCAAGTCCGCGAAAAGCGCCGACTGCGAGGCGATCAACCGCCGCACCGGCGAGCAACGGCTCAAGGCGGCGAAGACCCTCGAGCTCAAGCCCGGCAAGTACGTGTTTCGCGTGAAAAACGCGAACGTTCCGTACGAGCTCGGCTTCTGGTTGCGCGGCGATTCGCTGCTGGAGCGCGCGCGGCTGCCCAGCGTTTCCGGCGGCGGCCTCACCACCGGCAAGACGCAGGACTACGCGATCGAGCTGAAGCCCGGAAATTACGTCTATTCCTGCCCGCTGAATCCCACGCCTGACTACAAGCTCGTCGTGAGGAGCTGATTGGCCGCGGCACAGCCGCTTCCGCTCGCCTTCGCGGCGGCGCTGGCAGCAACGCTCGCCGCGGCGGTCTGGGCGCAGGGCGAGCGCATGGTGGCGCTGGCGGCGATCGGGTTCCTTTTCGGCGCCACGCTTTATCTCTCGTCTTTCGGCTTCGCCTCCGCGTACCGGCGGCTGCTCGAGGGCCGCGGCGTGCAGGCGATTCAGGCGCAGATCCTCATGCTGGCGGCGGCGACCGTGCTGTTCGCGCCGGTACTCGCCGAGGGCGCATGGTCCGGCCGCGAAGTCGTCGGCGCGATCGCACCTGCCGGGGTGCAGGTGGCGGCCGGCGCGTTTCTGTTCGGCATCGGCATGCAACTGGCAGGTGGCTGCGGCTCCGGAACGCTCTATACGGCCGGCGGCGGGCAGCTGCGGATGGCGGTCACGCTGGCAACGTTCTGCGCGGGCTCGTTCTGGGCGAGCGTGGACATGGGGTTCTGGGGCCGGCTCCCGGCGCCGGAGCCGATCGCGCTTGGCGAGCGCGTGGGCTGGCCCGCGGCCGTCGCGATCCAGCTCGCCGTGCTTGCCGCGCTCTATGCGCTGGTCGGCAGGCTTCCCGGCGCCCGGGCTGACGCGCCCCCGGCACTCGCGCGCGGCTGGGAAAGGATCTGGCGCGGGCCCTGGCCGTATGTCGCCGGCGCGCTGATTCTTGCGGCGCTCAATCTTGCGACGCTGATCGTCGCCGGACATCCGTGGTCGATTACCTGGGCGTTCACGCTCTGGGGCGCGAAAACGGCCCGCATCCTTGGCTGGCAGCCGGGAGCGGACGAATTCTGGAGCGCCGACTTTCAGAGCAGCGCGCTCGACGCGAGCGTGTTCGCCGATGTGACCTCGGTGATGGACTTCGGCATCATTGCCGGAGCCTTCGCCGCCGCAAGCATCGCGGGAGGATTCCGGCCCCGGCTGGGCCCGTCGGCGCGCGCCGTGCTCGCGGCGGCGTTGGGCGGACTGGCGATGGGTTACGGCGCGCGCATCGCCTTCGGCTGCAACATCGGCGCCTTCTTCTCCGGTGTCGCCAGCACCAGCCTGCACGGCTGGCTGTGGATCGCCGCCGCGTTGCCCGGAAGCTGGCTGGGGCTGAAATTACGGTCCCGCTTTTCCATCCCCTGAGTCCGCGCTGTGCCTCACCGCCCCGCTCAGCGGCCGGCGGCCTCGCGCACGATCTTTTCCAGAACCGGATCGAGCTCGCGCGCCATGGCGTCCAGCTCGGCGTCGCCGTAAGGCGCGAACACCGCGCTCGGCGCACGCCAGGTGACGCTCGCCTTGCCGTCGGCGCCTTCGGTCACGTACAGCCGCAGCGGCGCCTCGATGCCCGCCGGCACGCTCGCCGCGAGCATGCGCACCGCGTAGTCGTTACGAAACACCATCAGCACCGCGTTGCCGCGGATCTTCACTCCACGCGAAGCCGCGCCGCGGCTGGCGCTGGCCTGCGCGACCAGGCCCATCTGGTTGGCCTCGATCGCGCGCTCGAGGCGCTCGAGCAGCGCGTCGAATCCGTAGGGCGAGACGACGCTGCGCGTCCCGGGCAGGGGCGCGGGGGCCTGGGCGAGGACGGCGGGCGCGACGAGCGCGAGCCAAAGGACCGGCGCAAGGAATCGGCGGACGGTCTTCGGCATCGGCGCTACCCCAGGGTCGGCATGTGCAGGCCCGGCGCCGGGGTGTCCTGGTGCGGCCAGCGAGTGGTGACCACCTTGGTGCGGGTGTAGAACTTCACGCCCTCCATGCCGTGCACGTGCAGGTCACCGAAGAGCGAGCTCTTCCAGCCGCCGAAGGAGTAGAACGCCACCGGCACCGGGATCGGGACGTTGATGCCGACCATGCCGACCTGCACCTCGTTCGCGAAGCGCCGCGCGGCACCGCCCGACTCGGTGAAGATCGCCGTGCCGTTGGCGTAGGGATTCCGGTTCACCATCGCGATCGCTTGCTCCAGCGTATCGACGCGCAGCACCACCAGCACCGGGCCGAAGATCTCGTGCCGGTAGATCTCCATCTCGGGCTTCACGCGGTCGAACAGCGTGGCGCCGAGGAAAAAGCCCTCCTTGCGCGGCGGCTTGCTGCCGTCGAGCACCGGCTGCGCGCCTTCGGCCTTGCCCCTCTCGATGTAGCCCGCGACCTTGTCGCGGTGCTGCGCGGTGACGAGCGGTCCCATGTCGACGCCGTCGGCGTCGCCAGGGCCGATCTTGATCGCCTGCGCCTTCCTCGCCAGCAGCTGCACCAGCGGGTCGGCCGCGGTGCCCACCGCCACCACCGCCGAGATCGCCATGCAGCGCTCGCCCGCCGACCCGTAGCCCGCACCGATCAACGCGTCGGCCGCGAACTCGAGGTCGGCGTCGGGCAGCACCACGGCGTGGTTCTTCGCGCCGCCGAGCGCCTGCACGCGCTTGCCGTTCTTCGCGCAGGTCTCGTAAATGTACTTGGCGATCGGCGTCGAGCCGACGAAGCTCACCGCGGCGATGCCCGGGTGCGCGAGAATCGCGTCCACCGCGGCCTTGTCGCCATGCACGACGTTGAACACACCGTCGGGAAGGCCCGCCTCCTTGAAGAGCTCGGCCATGCGGATCGCGGCGGAAGGCACCTTCTCCGAGGGCTTGAGAATGAAGGTGTTGCCGCAGGCGATGGCTACCGGGAACATCCACATCGGCACCATCGCCGGGAAATTGAACGGCGTGATGCCCGCGCACACGCCTACGGGCTGGCGCACGGTGTGGGTGTCCACCGCGGTGCCGACGTTTTCCGAGTACTCGCCTTTCAGCAGCTGCGGGATGCCGCAGACGAACTCCACCACCTCGATGCCGCGCTGCACCGAGCCCATGGCGTCGGGCAAAGTTTTGCCATGTTCCAGCGTTATCGCCCGAGCAATTTCCTTCTGGTGCGTCTGCAGGAGCTGCAGATACTTCTGCATCACGCGCGCGCGCCGCAGGATGGAGGCGTCGCGCCACTGCGGCAGCGCGGCCGCCGCGGCCTTGACCGCGGCGTCGATGGCCGCCGCGTCGCAGTACGGCACGCGCTTCGTCACCTGCCCGGTCGCGGGGTTATAGACCTCCCCCATGCGGCCGGCAGGCACCACGGGCTTGCCCCCGATCCAGCAGGGCACGGTGTCGAGCTTCAGTTCGGCGGGCTTGTTCATGAGCAATCTCCTGCGCAGAAGAAAATTTTACGCCGATATACTCGGCGCGTGCCCGCCCCGCTCGTCCCCGCCCGCCTCGCCTTCAGCGCCGAGGGCACGCCGTACAGCCGCGAGTTTGACGACCTCTACCACAGCGCCGACGGCGGCGCGGCGCAGGCGCACCACGTGTTTCTCGGCGGCAACGGCCTGCCGGAGCGCTGGCGCGGGGCGCGCCGCTTCACCATCCTCGAGACGGGTTTCGGCTTCGGCCTCACGTTTCTCGCCACCTGGGACGCCTGGCGCGAGGACCCCGCGCGCTCGGCGCGCCTGCACTACGTCTCGGTGGAGAAGCACCCGTTCACGGCGCAAGACCTCAGCGTGCTGCACGCGCCGCACGCCGCGTTCGCGCCGCTCTCGGAGGAGCTGAGGAGCGCCTGGCCGCTGCTCGTGCCGGGCATGCACCGGCTCGAGTTCGAGAACGGACGGGTCGTGCTCACGCTCGGCTTCGGCGATGCGGCCGAGCTGGTGCCACAGCTGCGCCTTGCGGCCGACGCCGTCTTTCTCGACGGCTTCGCACCGGCGAAGAATCCGGACATGTGGTCGCCCGCGCTGCTCAAGTCGATCGCGCGTCTTGCGGCGCCCGGCGCCACGGCGGCGACCTGGAGCGTCGCCGCGCCGGTGCGCGAGGGCCTGCGCGCGGCTGGATTCGTGGCCGAGAAGCGCCGCGGCTATGCACGCAAAAGCGAGATGCTGGTGGCGCACTTCGTGCCGAGGCGCACGCTGCGCCTTGAGCCGCCGCGGCCCGAGGAACGCAGCGCGGTGGTCGTCGGCGCGGGCATCGCCGGCGCCGCCGCCTGCGAGCGGCTCGGCGCGCGCGGCTGGGAAGTGACGCTGGTGGAGCGCCATCTCGAGCCGGCGCTGGAAGCCTCGGGCAATCACGCGGGCGCCTTTCACCCCGTCGTCACGCCCGACGACAGCCACATGGCGCGCCTCACGCGCGCGGCGTTCACGTTCCTGCTCGAGCATTGGCGGCAGTTCGACGCGATCGGCGCGGCGCCAGAATGGAAGCGCTGCGGGGTGCTGCAGCTCGCGCGCGATGCCCGCGAGGATGCGGCGCAGCATGCGGCGATCGCTGCGCTCGGCCTGCCGCTCGCCTTTGCGCAGCGCCTCGACGCGGCGCAGGCGAGCGCCTGCGCGGGCGTCCCAGTCGCCGCAGGCGGGTTGTGGTTTCCTGAAGGCGGCTGGATCCGGCCGAGCAGCTTCGCGCGCGCGCTCATCGCCCGCTCGGGAGCGAGGGTGCTCTATGGGCGCGAGGCGGCGGCGCTGGAACACGCCGGCCCGCGCTGGATCGTGCGCGATCGCGAAGGCGAGGCGCTGGCGGAGGCCGGGGCGGTGGTGCTCGCCAACGCGGCTGACGCGCTGCGGCTCTCGCCTTCGCCGCATATCCGGCTGCGCCTTGTGCGCGGTCAACTGACCTACCTGCCGCCAATCAGGAAGCTGCGCGCGGTGCTGTTGCGGGGCGGCATGGTGCTGCCGCCGGTCGACGGCATCACGGTGACCGGCGCGAGCTTCGACCTCGAGGACGGCGACGCCTCGGTTCGGGCGGACAGCCACGCGGGCAATCTCGAGCGGCTGGAGCGCATCGTGCCGGGTGCGGCGCACGGACTCGATGCGGCCGCGCTCTCGGGAAGGACCTCGTTCCGCGCGGTGGCGCGCGATCGCCTGCCGCTCGTCGGCGCGCTCGAGTCGGCAGGCCTGTACGGGGCTTTCGCCTACGGCTCGCGCGGGCTGCTGTGGGCCGGCCTGGGCGCAGAGTTGCTCGCGAGCCTGATGGAAGGCGAGCCGCTGCCGCTGGAAGCGGCCCTCGCCGACGCGCTCGACCCGGGCAGGTTCGCGGCCCGGGCTAGGCGCCGCGCAGGATCGAGGGGCTCGCGTCCCTGACGTCGCGCAGGCCGCAGAGCGCCATGGTGACGTCGAGCTCCTTCTGGATGATCTCCAGGGTCTTGGCGACGCCCGCTTCGCCCATCGCACCCAGTCCCCAGGCGAACGCCTTGCCGATCATCGTGCCGCGCGCGCCGAGCGCCAGCGCGCGCAGCACGTCCTGCCCCGAGCGGATGCCGCCGTCCAACCAGATTTCCGTGCGTCCGCCCACCGCCTGCACCACCTCCGGCAAGGCGCGAATCGATGAAATGGTGCCGTCGAGCTGTCGCCCGCCGTGGTTCGATACCACGATGGCGTCGGCGCCGGTGGTCGCCGCGATCCTGGCGTCCTCGACGTCCATGATGCCCTTGAGGATGAGCTTGCCGCCCCAGAGCTTCTTCACCCACTCCACGTCCTTCCACGACAGCGTCGGGTCGAACTGCCCCGCGATCCACTGCCCCAGGGTGCTCAGCGTCCTGGCCTCGGGAATGCGCCCCTCCAGGTTGCCGAAGGACTTGCGCCGGCCCGTGAGCACGTTCAGCACCCAGCCGGGCTTGGTCATGACGTCGAGGAGGGTGCCCGGCGTGAGCCGCGGCGGCACGGTGAGGCCGTTTTTCAGGTCCATGTGGCGCTGGCCCTGGATCTGCAGGTCGAGCGTCATCACCAGCGCGGAGCACTTCGCCGCCTTGGCGCGCTCGATGAGGGACGCTGCGAAGCCGCGGTCGCGAAACACGTAGAGCTGGTACCAGAAGGGCTGGGTGACCTCGCCCGCCACGTCCTCGATGGAGCAGATCGACATGGTGGACAGCGTGAACGGAATGCCGAATTTCTCGGCGGCGCGCGCGCCGAGGATCTCGCCGTCGGCCCAGTTCAGGCCGGTGAGCCCGACGGGGGCGATCGCCACCGGCATCGCGACGTCCTGGCCCGCCATCGTGCTGCGCGTCGTGCGGTTGTCGACGTTGATGCCCACGCGCTGGCGGAAGTGCAGCGCATCGAGGTCGGCGCGGTTGGCGCGCATCGTCGCTTCGTCGTAGGAGCCGCGATCGACGTAATCGAACACCGCCTTGGCGACGCGCCGGCGCGCCATCTCGCGCAAGTCCTCGACGTTGGTCACGACCGGCATGGCAGAAATCTTAGCACGCGCGTTTCACATCGTGAGATAAAATCCCCCGACATGAGCGCGGTCAAAGGCGACGAGAAGGGCCCCATCCAGGTCATCGACCGCATGATGACGCTGCTCGACGTGCTCGCCGCGCACCCCGAGCCGCTCGGGCTGAAGCAGGTGGCGCAGTACGCCGGGCTGCACCCGTCCACCGCGCACCGCATCCTGTCGGCGATGTCGGGCGGGCGCCTCGTCGATCGCCTCGAGCCGGGCACCTACCGCCTCGGCATGCGGCTGCTCGAGCTCGGCAACCTGGTGCGCTCGCGGATCAGCGTGCGCGAGCTGGCGCTGCCGGTGATGCGCGAGCTGCACGCGCACACGGGCGAGACCGTGAACCTGTCCGTGCGCCGCGACGACGAGATCGTCTACGTCGAGCGCACGTCCTCGGGCCGCTCGGCGATGCGCGTGGTGCACGTCATCGGCGCGCGCGCCGCCCTGCACATCACCGCCGCGGGCAAGCTGTTCCTGCTGGAAGACGGCTTCGCCCGCCTGCGCGAGTACGCCAAGCGCACCGGGCTCGCCGCGCATACCCGCAACACCCTCACCAATCCGCAGCTGCTGGAGCGCGACCTGGAGCGCACGCAGCGCCAGGGCTGGGCCACGGACAGCGAGGAAGCCGAGATCGGCGTGCGCTGCGTCGCCGCCGGCGTGCGCGACGATGCCGGGCAGCTGATCGCCGCGCTGTCGCTGTCGACGCCCGCGGACCGCATGAAGGCGCAGTGGGGGCCGCTCATCAAGGAGACCGCCGAGCGCATCTCGAAGGCGGTCGGCCACCGCCCGCGCGAAGCGCGCATCGGGGCTGCGTAAAAGGGGACAGACCTCGTTTTTCTCATCTGCAGATGAGAAAAATGCGGTCGGTCCCCAATTAAGCGGCCACGAGGCCGTGGAGCGAGAACAACCCCTGCCGGTCCTGCCAGAGCTTGGCGCCCCTGAAGCCCGCCTCGGCCGCGAGCGCGCGGAACTCCTCCACCGAGTACTTGCAGGAGTTCTCGGTGTGGATGGTCTCGCCGCGGTCGAACTCGAAACGGTGCCGGCCGATACGCACTGCCTGGCGCCCCAGCGACACCAAGTGCATCTCCACGCGCCCGAGCGGCGCGTTGTAGAAGGCGTAATGGCGGAAGCGGCGCAGGTCGAAGTCCGCGCCCAACTCGCGGTTGATGCGGGCAAGCAGGTTCAGGTTGAAGCGCGCGGTGACGCCGCGCGCGTCGTTGTACGCGGCATGCAGGACGTTGGCGTCCTTCTTCACGTCGACGCCGATCACCATGGCGCCGCCGGCGCCGACCTGGGCGCGGCTCATGGAGAGGAACGCCTGCGCTTCCTGCATCGTCAGGTTGCCGATGGTCGAGCCGGGGAAGTACACCACGCGCCTGCGCCCGGCGCGCTGCCGGAACACGGGCAGCCGCAGCGGCTGCGAGAAGTCGCCTACCACCGCGAAGATGTGCAGCCACGAGAATTCGCGCGACAGCCGCTCGGCCGCACGGGAAAGCGCCGAGGGCGAGATGTCGACGGGCACGTACGCCGAAGGGCGCAGCGCGCGCAGCAGCAGCCGCGTCTTCAGGCTCTCGCCGCTGCCGTACTCGATCAGCTCGCAGCCGCACCCCGCGAAGCGCGCGATGTCGGCTAGGTGCCGCCGGGTAAGCGCGAGCTCGGCACGCGTCGGGTAGTACTCGGGCAGCCGGCAGATGCGATCGAACAGCCGGCTGCCCTCGGCGTCGTAGAAGTACTTGGGCCGCAGCGCCTTCTGCGGCTGCGACAGGCCCTCGATCACGTCCTCGCGGAAGCTGTCCGCGGCAACGACTGAGCCGTAGAAGCGGATGCGGCCTAGCCGTGGGGCTCGCGCGCGACGCTGGACTCGAGCCACTTGCGGATGCGC
>JBBDXL010000128.1:1811-3089 GCA_040902335.1 Burkholderiales bacterium | reverse complement strand
TCGCGGTCCACGCGCATGAATGCGGGATCTTTCGGATGCACCACGAGAAATCCCATCATGCCCATCGCCATCTGCACCATCTCGTCGGCGTGCGGGTGGTACATGAAGGTGCCCGACTTCCTCATCTGGAACTCGTAGACGAAGGTCTTGCCGACCGGGATCTGCGGCTGCGTGAGCCCGCCCACGCCGTCCATGCCGTTGGGCAGCAGGATGCCGTGCCAGTGGATGGTCGTGTGCTCGGGCAACTTGTTGGTGACGAAGATCCTTACCTTGTCACCCTCGACGCATTCGATCGTCGGCCCCGGCGACTGGCCGTTGTAGCCCCAGAGCTGCGCCGTCATCCCGGGCGCCATCTGGCGGCGCACCGGCTCGGCGATGAGATGGAATTCCTTCCAGCCGTCCTTCATGCGCCAGGGCAGCGTCCAGCCGTTCAGCGTCACCACCGGGTTGTAGGGCCGCCCGTTCGGCGGAAACAGCGGCGGCGCCATGTCGGGTTTGTCCATGATCGGCGCCTCGGGCAGCGTCGCCGCCCCGGCTTTCGATACCAGAGCGGCGCCGAAAAGGCCGGCGGCCGAAGCGCGAATGAAATTTCTGCGTGTGGTCATTGCCGAAGTCCTTTCAGCGCGCGGGCGAGCCCGTCGTAAGCGCCATCTGCAGGTCGGCTTCAGCGATCCAGAAGTCGCGCTGCGCTTCGAGATACGCGTTGACGCTCGCCACGGCGTCGCGCGAGTCGGCGAGCAACTCGAATACCGACGACAGCATGCCGTTGTAGCGCAGCAGCATCTCCTCCGAGATGCGCTTCCTGAGCGGCACGATCTCGTCGCGGTAATGCCGCGCGATGTCGAACGCCGTGCGGTAGGCGGCGTAGGACTCCCGCACCTCGGAGCGGGCGCGGATCGCGCTATCGGCGGCGCGGTTGACCGCCTGCATGTCCAAGCGCTGGCGCAATGCCTGTGCCTCGAGCTCGCCGCCCTCCCGCGCTTCAGCCGGAAGCTCGGGCAGCCGCTCGGGCAGCACGTAGCCGATGTCCTCGCCCCAAAGTCCCATCAGGCGTGTGAGCCTCTCGCGCGCGGCGGTGTGCGCAAGGCGCGCACGCGCGAGCTGCGCGGTCGTGTCGGCGTAGAACGCCTGCTCGCGAGCCCGCGCAAGGAACGGCCAGTTGCCGGTTTCGGCCATGCGCCGCGCCAGTTCCGCGCTCGCCTCGGCGGCGAGCTGCACGTCCTCCATGTATTTCGCGGACTGCTGCGCGGCCACGGCGACAAACCAGGCCTTTCGCGT
>JBBDXL010000128.1:0-1711 GCA_040902335.1 Burkholderiales bacterium | reverse complement strand
GTCTCCTCCAGGCGCCGGAAACCCTCGAAGGCCGAACGGTAGGTGGGCGCCGGCACGCGCGCCGCCGGATCGGTGGGATCCGGGCGCGCCGGCGTTTGTGCTGTTGCGGTGCCCGCGGCAAGTGCCGCGAGCAGTAACCAATGGCTGTGCTTCATGCTCGCTTCCTTCGCAATGAATGATGCGCGCGCGGTCGAGGACCGCGGCGGTTCAATTCGCAGGGAAGCTAGGCGAGCGGGGGACGGTCGAGCTGATCGGGAACGAAGGCCGGCGCGTTGCGCTCGGCCAGCAGGGTGCGATCCGGCCCGACAGGCCGGACATCGACGTCAGTCGCGGCGGGGATCGCAAAGGCCGCGCTCGAACAATGTTCGGCGCAGATGTTGCATGAGGACTCGAGCGGTTGGGTGGGGGCCTTGTCACCTGCGTGCGCGCCGGCCTCGTGCCCGTAGTGGGCGGTCTGCGCCGCGACCGCCACGCCCTTGTGGCCCGAGGCGCAAAAGCCGATCGTGACGCCCGCCACCGCGCGCAGCGGCAGCACTGCAACGAGGATCAGCACGGCAAGAAACTTCAGCGCACGCGGCATGAGAAGCATTATGACATGGGGTGGGGCCCGGGGTTCCCGGGCGCCGCACGCTCAATGGTGTGCGTGAACGACCGCGTTCCAGAAACTAGTCCGGCCTGCCCATCATCGCCCCCCGAGATCGCGCAGCACCTCCCGCGCGCAGTTGTGCCCCGGCGCCCCCGTCACCCCGCCGCCCGGGTGCGCGCCCGAGCCACAGAGATAGAGTCCCGGCACCGGCGTGCGGTAGTCGGCGTGCCCGAGCACGGGCCGCGCCGCCCACAGTTGATCGAGCGAAAGCTGGCCGTGGAAGATGTCGCCGCCAGTGAGGCCGAATTCCTGCTCGAGGTCCGCGGGTGAAAGCGCCGTGTGCGCGATCACGCTCGCCCGGAACCCCGGCGCATGTGATTCGACCACGTCGAAGATGCGCTCGATCGCCTCTCCCTTGCGCGATGCCCAGTCCGCGTCAGGCGCGAAGTGCTGGCAGAAAAGGCTCGCCACGTGCGCGCCCTTCGGCGCGAGCGTATCGTCGAGCGTGCTCGGGATCACCATCTCCACGATGGGTGCGCGCGAGATGCCCTCGCCGCGCGCGTCGAGATACGCCCGGTCCATGTACTCGAGCGACGGCGCCATGATGATGCCGGAGCCGTGGTGCGGCCCCGGCTCGGGCAGGCAGGAAAACTTCGGCAGGGCGCTGAGCGCAACATTCATGCGGAAGGAGGCCGAAGCGCACTTGTAGCGCTCGATGCGCTCGCGAAAATCGCGCTCGAGCAGCGCAGCATCGACCATCTTCAGGAACAGGAGCTTCGGGTTCACGTTGGCGACAACAGCGCGCCCCGCGATCTCCCGCCCGTCCTCGAGCACCACCGCGCCGCGCCGCACCGCTGCCACCGGCGCATCGCACTCGATCTCGACGCCCAGCCGCCGCGCTTCGGCGGCGAGCGCCTCGCTGATCGCGCCCATGCCGCCGATGGCATGACCCCACTGGCCGCGCTTGCCGTTCACTTCGCCAAAGCAGTGGTGCAGGAGCACGTAGGCGGTCCCGGGATGGAACGGACTGGCGTAATTGCCCACCACGGCGTCGAAGCCGAAGGCCGCCTGCACCGGATCGGACTCGAACCAGTCCTCCAGCCAGTCGGCGGCGCTGCGCGAAAA
>JBBDXL010000127.1:0-21415 GCA_040902335.1 Burkholderiales bacterium | reverse complement strand
TGCTCGACCACTGGTAGGTGGTGCGCCGGCCGGCGAGGACACCGCCGAGCGGCAGCGCGAGCGGCGCCGCCTTCAGCGCGAGGAGCGACCCGCCCGGGCGCAGCGGCGCGAGCCACAGCTCCCAGACGAGGCACAGGACCAGCAGCCCGATCAGGCTGCCCGTGGCGGCTACCCGAAGCGCACGCAATGGATCGGCGGCAGTTGTGTCGACAGGCAGCGCCACGAATCGCCCTGATCCTCGGACAGCCAGAGCCCGCCGGTGGTCGAGCCGAAGGCGAGGGTGTTGCCGGTCGTGTCCACGTCGAGGCAGTGCCGGTAAACCAAGTCGTAGGCGTGCTCCTGCGGCAGCCCATTGCGCAGGACGTCGAAGCTCTTGCCGCCGTCGCGCGTGCGCGCGACCACGAGCTTCGCGTCAACGGGCACGCGGCATTCGTCCTTCACCGCCGGCACGAACCACGCGGTGTCCGGATCCTTCGGGTGCACCGCCACGGCGAAGCCGAACTTCGAGGGCCGGATCGCCGTGACCTCCTGCCAACTCTTTGCACCATCGACGGAGCGGAACACGCCGTTGTGGTGCTGCACCCACATGACGTCGGGCCGCGCGGCGCATTGCACGAGCCGGTGGACGTCCTGGGCATTCTGGTCGAATCGCCGCTCCGGCGGCATGTACTCGGCGTACATGCCCTGCGCGGCGATCGCCCAACGATTGCCGCCGTCCCGGGTCTGCCAGACGCCGCCGGTGGACACGGCAACGGTGATGCAGTGCGCATCGCGCGGGTCGACGGCAATCGAATGGATCCCAGGATGGTCGTAGCCGCCGCCCGACCACTCGGCGCGCTCGGGCAGGTTCCAAAGGCTCGAGACCAGCTGCCAACTCGCGCCGCGGTCGTCGGAGGCGAAAAGGCCGCCCGGAATGGTCCCGGCCCAGAGGCGCTTGCCGCCGGATTCCAGCGACCAAAGTTGCACGAGCTTCCACGGCGTCGCGTCGGATGAGCCCGCCGGCTGGGGCGGGTACTCGGGTGCCGCGACTTCCTGCCAGGACTTGCCGCCGTCGTCGGAGCGGTGCAGCTTCACGCCGAAGTGGCCCAGGTTGAGCGCGGCGTAGAGCGTGCCGTCGCCACGGTCGGGCAGCACCATGCTGACCGGATCGCCGAGGAACTGCGGCTTGCCGAGCGCCGCGCCGTTGACGACGAAAAGGCCTTTCTTCGTGCCCACGTAGAGCTTCATGGTCAGCCTCCGGTGAGGGCTTGCATGACGTACACCTCGCTCGACTCCGCGACCGGGTCGGAGAGGCGTTCGCGGTCCTGCACGCGCCGGCCGTCGACGAAGACGACCACATGCTTGCGCAGATGCCCCTGCTCGTCGAGGACATAGCTGCGCGCCTGCGGCTGCTCGGCGAAGACCTGCGCCAGCGCGGCGCCGACGGTGCTCGCCGCGACGCTCGATTCGGCACAGTGGATGTGGCGCTGCAGATTGGAAGTGAAAACGACGCGCGGCACGGCTCTATGCCCGCAGTTTCAGCGCAATATCCGCCAGCCGCCGGCCCTGCGCAATGCACAGCGCGCGCTCGGTATCCGTCACCGGCTGATCGTCCGCGACCCCGGCGAAATGGCTGGGCCCGTAGGGCGTGCCGCCGGTGCGCGTGGCGTTCAGCTCCGCCTGCACGTACGGCAGCCCCACGATCACCATGCCATGGTGCAGCAGCGGCAGCATCATCGCCAGGAGCGTCGTCTCCTGCCCGCCGTGCATCGATGCCGTGGAGGTGAAGACGCAGGCGGGCTTCCCCGCGAGGCTGCCCTTCAGCCACAGGGGACCGGTGCCGTCGAGAAAATGCTTCATCGGCGCCGCCATGTTGCCGAAGCGCGTCGGGCTGCCGAGCGCCAGCCCGGCGCAGGACTCGAGGTCCGCGAGCTCGCAATAGGGCGCGCCTTCCGGCGGTATTTCCGGCTGCGCCTGCCGCGTGACGGCGGACACCTTGGGCACGGTGCGCAGCCGCGCCGCGGCGCCCGGCACGCGCTCCACGCCTTCGGCCACGAGCTCCGCCATGCGCCGCACCGCGCCGCCGGCGCTGTAGTACAGGACGAGGATGTCCGCCACGGCCTGTATCATACGGGCCCGATGCGCCGCCCCGACATTCGCGCGCTGCTCGAGTTCTGCCTCGCGCTCGCGCGGCGCTTTCGCGACGACCGCGGCATCCAGACCGCCGGCTCGCTCACCTTCACCACCCTGCTTGCCCTGGTTCCGCTGGTCACCGTGGCGGTGGCCCTGTCGACCGCGTTCCCGGTGTTCGATCAGGCGATGGCGGCTCTCAAGGGCTACGTTTCCGGCCAGTTGTTGCCGGAGGGCGGCGCCAAGGTCACCCAGCAGTTCTCGGCGTTCGCGGCGCAAGCCGGCCGCCTTACCGCGATCGGCATCGCGTTCCTCGCCGTCACCGCGCTGATGCTGATCCTCACCGTGGACGAGGTGATGAACCGCATCTTCCGCGTGCAGCGCCGGCGCATGCTGGCGCAGCGCCTGCTCATGTACTGGGCGGTGCTGTCGCTCGGGCCGCTGCTCATCGGCGCGAGCCTCTCCATGACCTCGTTCCTGGTGGGCAGCTCGCTCGGTCTTCTCAACCTGGGGTGGCTGACGCGCGGGGTGCTCGGGCTGATGCCGTTCTTCTTTACCTGTGCGGCGCTCACGCTGCTCTACCTGGTAGTGCCTTACCGGCGCATAGATCTGCGCCATGCGCTGATCGGGGCTGTGCTCGCCGGCTTGCTGTTCGAAGCGGCCAAACGCGGCTTTGCGCTGTACATCACCAAGTTTCCGACCTACACGCTGATCTACGGTGCGTTTGCCGCTGTGCCGATATTCCTGCTGTGGCTGTACCTGTCATGGGTCGTGGTGCTGTTCGGCGCGACGATGACCGCCATGCTTCCGGCGTATGGCGGCGCCCTCGGCGGCACGGCCGACTCGCCCGGACGCGAGCTGACGAATGCGGTGGCCGTACTTCGGATTCTCGCGCGTGCGCGCCGCGCGGAGGGCGCTTTGGCGCTCACGCAGGTTGCAAGGCGCGCCAAGCTGCCCCCCGAGCGCTGCGAACACGTGCTCGAGCGCTGCGCGGCACAGGGCTGGGCGGCGCGTACCGACCGGGACAACTGGCTTCTGGCGCGCGACGCCAATTCCGTCGCGCTCGCTCAAGTGGTAGGCGCGTTCGCGATCGACGCCGAGGCGCTGCGCGCGGCGGTGTCGCCGGCCCTGGCCGAGCAGCTGTCGCGCGCAGGGCAGAGCCTGACCATGACGCTGCAAGACCTGGAGGGCGAGGAGGAAATCGCATGAGCGGAATCGCACCGCGCGAACGCCTGATTGCGGCGCTCGACGTGTCCACCGCAGCCGAGGCCCGCGTACTGGCCGAGCGCCTGGGCGACGCGGTGCGCTTCTACAAGATCGGCCTGGAGCTGTTCTCGGCAGGCGGTTACTTCGAGCTCCTGGAGTGGTTGCGGGCGCGCGGCAGCAAGGTATTTGCCGACCTCAAGCTCTATGACATTCCCGAGACCGTGCGCCGCGCGGTGGCCAACCTGCGCGCGAGCGGCGCAAGCTTTCTCACGGTGCACGCCGAACGCTCCATCCTGGAAGCCGCGGCGCGCGAGAAGGGTGCCATGAAGATTCTCGCCGTCACGGTGCTCACCAGCTTCGATGCGCGCAGCATCGCCGAGATGGGCTACGCCGGCAGCGTGGAGGATCTGGTGCTGAAACGCTCGCGCACTGCGCTCGAGTCGGGCTGCGACGGCGTCATCGCCTCCGGGCTGGAAGCGCCCAAGATCAAGGCGGCGTTCGGCGAGCGGCTGCTGGTGGTGGTGCCGGGCGTGCGGCCCGCGGGTGCAGCGGCGCAGGATCAGAAGAGGGTCGTGGACGTCGCGCAGGCCTTCGCCAATGGCGCCGACCACATCGTGGTGGGGCGCGCGATCAGAGACGCGGACGATCCGCGCGCCGCGGCGCAAGCCATCCAGAACGCCATTGCGTCCGCTGTGAAGCGCTGACGCAGCGCAACACGCGGCCGCATAAGTCGCGTACAATGCGCGACGTTTTTCTTTTCTGATCAAGATCATGCCGCGCGCCATCCGCAATCTCGCCATTATCGCCCACGTCGACCACGGCAAGACGACCCTCGTCGACAAGCTGCTGCGCGCCGCCGGCATCTTCGCGGCCCACGAACACCTCGAGGAGCGCGTCATGGACTCCAACGATCTCGAGCGCGAGCGCGGCATCACCATCCTCGCCAAGAACTGCGCGGTGCGCTACTGCGGCACCCATATCAACATCGTCGATACGCCGGGCCACGCCGACTTCGGCGGCGAGGTCGAGCGCGTGCTGTCGATGGTCGACGGCGTGCTGCTGCTGGTGGACGCCGTCGAAGGGCCGATGCCGCAGACGCGGTTCGTGACGCGCAAGGCGCTGGCGCTCGGCCTGAAGCCCATCGTGGTGGTGAACAAGGTCGACCGGCCCAGCGCGCGCGCGCAGTGGGTGGTGAACCAGACCTTCGACCTGTTCGACAAGCTCGGCGCGACCGAGGAGCAGCTCGATTTCCCCGTCGTCTACGCCTCGGCGCTGGAGGGCTGGGCCAGCCTCGACCCCGCGGCGCGCGGCGGCGACATGAAGCCGCTGTTCGAGGCGATCCTGCGCTACGTGCCGATGCGCGACGAGGACGCCGAGGGGCCGCTGCAGCTGCAGATCTGCTCGCTCGATTATTCGAGCTACGTCGGCAAGATCGGCATCGGCCGCATCCGCCGCGGGCGCCTGAAGGCCGCGCAGGAGGTCCTGGTGATGAACGGACCGGATGCCGCGCCGCTCAAGGCCAAGGTCAACCAGGTCCTGATGTTCGAGGGCCTGGCGCGGGTGCAGGTCGAAGAGGCCGAAGCGGGCGACATCGTCCTGGTGAACGGCATCGAGGAACTGGGCATCGGCACCACGCTGTGCCACCCCGAGCATCCCGACGCGCTGCCGCTGCTGAAGGTGGACGAGCCTACGCTGACGATGAATTTCCTCGTCAACGCCTCGCCGCTCGCCGGGCGCGAGGGCAAGTACGTCACCAGCCGGCAGATCCGTGAGCGGCTGGAGCGCGAGACCAAGAGCAATGTCGCGATGCGCGTCGAATACCCCGAGGACACCGACACCTTCATCGTCCACGGCCGCGGCGAGCTGCACCTGACGATCCTGCTGGAGAACATGCGCCGCGAGGGCTACGAGATCGCCGTCTCGCGCCCGCGCGTAGTGTTCAAGGAGATCGGCGGCGTGCGCTGCGAGCCGTTCGAGGTCCTTACCGTGGACGTCGAAGAGGCGAACCAGGGCGGCGTGATGGAGGAGCTGGGCCGGCGCCGCGGCGAGCTGCTCGAGATGCAACCCGACGGCAAAGGCCGGGTACGGCTCGACTATCGCATTCCGGCCCGCGGCCTGATCGGCTTCCAGGGCGAGTTCATGACGCTCACGCGCGGCACCGGCATCATGAGCCACGTGTTCGACGAGTATGCCCCGGCCAAGCCCGACGAGATGGCCGAGCGGCGCAACGGCGTCCTGGTGTCGCAGGACGACGGCGTGGCGGTGGCCTACGCGATCTGGAAGCTGCAGGAGCGCGGCCGCATGTTCGTCAGTCCGGGAGAGCCCGTTTACGAAGGCATGATCGTCGGCATCCACAGCCGCGACAACGACCTGGTGGTCAATCCCATCCGCACCAAGCAGCTCACCAACATCCGCGCCTCGGGCAAGGACGAAGCGATCGACCTGGTGCCGCCGATCGGCCTGACGCTGGAATACGCGGTGGAATTCATCGCCGACGACGAGCTGGTCGAGATCACGCCGAAGTCGATCCGGCTGCGCAAGCGCTACCTGAAGGAATCGGAGCGCCGGCGCGCGGAACGCGCGGCGGCCTAGGGAATCGGCACCGCGGCGAGCAGCTGCGCGCCGACGTCCACGCGCCGCGCGGTGTCGTGCGCGGGGCGCAGGCGGTGGGCGGCGACCCCGGGCAGGATCGCCTGCACGTCTTCCGGAATCACCTTGTCGCGCTCCTCGAGCAGCGCCCAGGCGCGCGCCGAGTGCACCAGCGCGAGCGCCGCGCGCGGCGACAGGCCCGCCACGTAATCCGGCGAGCGCCGCGTGTATTCCACGATCGCCTGCACGTAATCGAGCAGCGCCGGCGCCACGTGCACGCGCTGCGCGTCGGTCTGCAGCTCCACCAGTTCGGCCGGACTCATGCAGGGATCGAGGCTGGCGAGGAGATCGCGCCGGTCGGCGCCGGCGAGGAGCGCGCGCTCCGCGTCGCGGTCCGGGTAGCCGAGCTCGATGCGCATCAGGAAGCGGTCGAGCTGCGATTCCGGAAGGGGAAAGGTGCCCACGTGCTCGGACGGGTTCTGCGTGGCGATGACGAAGAACGGCTCGGGGAGCTTGCGCGTCTCGGTTTCCACCGTCACCTGGTGCTCTTCCATCGCCTCCAGCAGCGCGCTCTGCGTCTTCGGCGTGGCGCGGTTCACCTCGTCGGCGAGGATCAGCTGCGCGAAGATCGGCCCGGGGTGGAACTTGAAGGCGCCGCTGTCGCGCTCGTAGACCGAGACGCCGATGATGTCCGCCGGCAGCATGTCGCTCGTGAACTGGATGCGCTGGAAGTGAAGCCCGAGCGTCTTCGCCAGCACGTGCGCGAGCGTGGTCTTGCCGACGCCCGGCAGGTCTTCGATCAGCAGGTGGCCGCGCGCGATGAGGCAGCCGAGCGCGAGGCGCACCTGCGTTTCCTTGCCGAGGATCACCTCGCCGGCGGCGGCGATCAGGCGCTCGAGCGGCGTGCGCGTGTGCGCCGGTTTGACTTGTGTTTTCAGCAGCATGGGACGATTGTACAGGGTATGATTTGATGCAACATGGCGTTTGCCTTTGTCACGCATGCCGACTGCCTGAAGCACGAGATGGGCCCCTGGCATCCCGAGCGTCCGGAGCGGCTCACCGCGATCGAAGACCAGCTCATTTCCTCGGGCATCGGCCAATACATGGTCCGCTATGACGCGCCGCTCGCCACCGACGAGCAGCTCGCGCGCGTGCACCCGCTCGAGTACGTGCGCGCCATCCGCGCCGCGGCGCCGCAGGAAGGAACGGTGCATCTCGACCCGGACACGGCGATGAATCCCTACAGCCTGCAGGCGGCGCTGCGCGCGGCGGGCGCCGCCGTGCACGCCACCGACCTCGTGCTGCGCGGCGAGGCCGAGGGCGCGTTCTGCAGCGTGCGCCCGCCCGGCCACCACGCCTGCCGCGCGCGGCCGATGGGCTTCTGCATCTTCAACAACGTCGCCGTCGCCGCGCGCCATGCGCTCGAGGCGTACGGCCTGGAGCGCGTGGCCATCGTCGATTTCGACGTGCACCACGGCAACGGCACCGAGGAGATCTTCGAGAACGATGCGCGCGTGCTGATGGCTTCCACGTTCCAGCATCCGTTCTATCCTTACAGCGGCACCGAGGATCCGGCGCCCAACATGGTCAACGTGCCGCTGCCCGCGGGCGCGGGCTCAAAGCAGTTTCGCGCGGCGGTGAGCGAAGCTTGGCTGCCCGCGCTCGAGGGCTTTCGCCCGCAGCTCGTGATTGTCTCGGCGGGCTTCGACGCGCACGCCGAGGACGACATGGCGATGCTCTGCTTCACGGACCAGGATTACGCCTGGGTTACGCGGCAGGTGAAATCGGTGGCGGACCGGCACGCGAGCGGGCGCGTGGTATCGATGCTCGAGGGCGGATACGCCTTGTCGGCGCTCGGGCGCAGCGTGGTGCAGCACCTGCGGGTACTGGCCGGGCTGGACGCGTAATGCGGTTCCTCGTGTAAGGTATTGGTCGCAGGGCGCGACTGCGCCCGGAAGGACCCCATGACCTTGTTCAACACATTTACCCGTTTCAAGAAAGGACCCTGATGCGCCTCGCTTATCTGGCAATCGCCCTGGCTTTGGCTGCGCTCGCCCTTCCCCTGCACGCGCAGTCCCTCAAAGTGTCCGCGATACCGGACGAATCGCCCACCGAGCTGCTGCGCAAGTTCAGGCCGCTGGGCGCCTACCTCGAGCAGAAAACCGGCATGAAGGTCGACTGGACGCCGGTCAACGACTACCCGGCGGTGGTCGAGGGACTGGCCGCCAAGCGCATCGACCTCGCCTGGCTCGGCGGCTTCACTTTCGTGCAGGCGCGCATGCGCACCGGCAACGCGATCCCCATCGCGCAGCGCGTCGAGGACGAGAAGTTCATCAGCTATTACATCGTGCCGAAGGACAGCAAGGTGAAATCGCTGCAGGACCTCAAGGGCGGGACTTTCGCCTTCGGCTCGCCGGCCTCCACCTCGGGGCACCTGATGCCGCGCTTCTTCCTGCTCAAGGCGGGCATCAACCCGGATAAGGATTTCACGCGCCTCGCGTTCTCGGGCGCGCATGACGCGACGTTGGCGTTTGTCGCCTCGGGCCGCGCCGAGGCCGGCGCGCTGAATGCCTCGGTGTTCGACAAGCTGATCGAGAAAGGCGACGCCAACGCGAAAGCCGTGCGCATCCTGCAGACGACGCCGCCCTACTACGACTACAACTGGACGGTGCGGGGCAGCCTCGATGCGGCGCTGGTGAAAAAGCTCACTGCGGCGTTCCTCGCCCTCGATCCGAAGAATCCGGCGCACAAGGAGATCCTCGGCCTGCAGCGGGCGACGCGCTTCGTCGCCACCCGGCCCGAGAACTACAAGGGCATCGAGGAAGCGGCGCGTTCCGCCGGGCTGCTGAAGTAGGCGCCGTCAGCGCGTGAGGCTCGCCGTCGACGCGCTGCACCTGGTGCTGCCGGGCGGGCACCGGGCGCTCGCGGGCGTTTCGCTTGGCGTGGCGCGCGGCGAGCGCGTCGCCGTCATCGGGCCCTCTGGGGCCGGCAAGACCAGCCTGCTCCGACTGCTGAGCCTGGCGCTGCGTCCCAGCGAGGGTGCGCTCACCATCGCCGACGTCGATCCCTGGGTTCTGCCCGCGCGCGCGCTGCAGCAGCTGCGCGGGCGCATCGGCATGATCCACCAGGCGCCGCCGCTGCCGCCGCGCCAGCGACTGGTGACCGCGGTCCTCGCCGGACGCCTGGGCGCCTGGGGCCTGTGGCGCGGCCTTGCCTCGCTCGCCTATCCGGCGGACATCGCGGGCGCGCGCGCGACGCTGGCGCGGCTCGATCTCGCCGAGCGCCTGTTCGACCGCTGCGACCGGCTCTCGGGCGGCCAGCTGCAGCGCGTCGGCGTGGCGCGCGTGATCTACCAGAAGCCCGACCTGATCCTTGCCGACGAGCCGGTATCCGCGCTCGATCCGCAGCTCGCCGACCAGACGGTGGGCGAACTGCAGCGCGAGGCGCAATCCCGCGGCGTGACGCTGGTGGCGAGCCTGCACGCCGTGGACTTGGCATTGAAGTGGTTTCCGCGCATCGTCGGACTGCGCGACGGCGTCGTGGTGTTCGATTGCCCGCCGGTGCGCGTCAGCGACGCCATGCTGCACGAGCTGTACGCGACGGAATCGCAGACCCTCCCGGTGCAGGGCGGCGCGCCCCTGGCGCACCCCGAGCCGCTGACGCGCGTCGCGCGCCGGGGCGCCCAGCCCCTGTGCAGATAGGCGCCGCCGCAGCACAGCGCGATCCCGCGCTGCCGGCGCGCGTTGCGCTCACCGCAGTGCTCCTGCTGCTGCTCTGGCCCGCGCTCGAGCTGACCGAATTCGATCCGGCGAAGCTCCTCGATCCGGGGAACTTGCAGGTCATGGGGCGCTTCCTCGGCACGTTCTTCCCGCTGGCGCTGGGCGCGGACTTCCTCGGCCTGGTGTGGCGCTCCGCCCTGGAAACGCTCGCGCTGGCCACGGCCGGCATGGCGCTCGCCGTCGCCCTCGCCGTGCCGCTCTCGCTCGCGGTGTCGGAAAGCCTTTCGGTATCGCGCATCGGGCCCGCGCCGCGCGCCTGGCTGCGCGGCATGCTGCGCGTTCCGGTGCGGTTGCTGCTGGTCGTCATGCGCTCGATTCCCGAGATCGTCTGGGCGCTGCTCTTCGTGCGTGCGGTCGGCCTGGGACCGGCGGCCGGCATCCTGGCGATCGCCATCAACTACGCGGGCATGCTGGGCAAGGTGTATTTCGAGATCTACGAGGCGGGCGACACGCGCCCGGCGCGCGCCGTGCTGCAAGCGGGCGGCGGACGCCTGCACGCGTTCTTCTACGGCATCCTGCCGGTTTCGCTGCCGGAGCTCGTTTCCTACACCGTGTACCGCTGGGAATGCGCCATCCGCGCCTCGGTGGTGATGGGCTTCGTCGGCGCGGGCGGGCTCGGCCAGCAGATGGAATTGTCGATGCGCATGCTCGCGGGGGGCGAGGTCGCGACCATGCTGGTCGCGTTTTTCGCGCTGGTGATGCTCGCCGACGGCATCAGCGCCCTGCTGCGCAAGGTGCTGACGTGACGGCGGGCGCATTCGTCTGGCGGCCTTGGGCAGTGCTGGGCGCGTTTGCGCTGGCCACCGGCGGCAGCCTTGCGTTTCTCGACATCGATTTCAGTACCCTGTTCGGGCGGGACAGTCTGCGCCAGATGGCGGAGTTCGCGCAGGGCTTCGTGCCGCCCGACACTTCACCCGAGTTTCTCGGGCGCACGTTCGTCGGCGCCGCGGAGACGCTCGCCATTTCCGCGGTGGGCACGCTGCTCGCCGCGCTCGGCGGCGCGCTGCTCGCGCTGCCGTCCTCGGGGCGCTGGGGCCGCTGGCTGCGCCCGCCGGCGCGGCTCGTGCTCAACGTGCTGCGCTCGATTCCGGAGTTGGTGTGGGCGGTGTTCATGGTGCTCGCCGCAGGCCTCGGACCGTTCGCCGGCTGCCTCGCCCTTGCCGTCCACACGGCGGGCGTGCTGGGACGGCTGTTCGCCGAGACGCTCGAAAACGCGCCGCCCGAGCCGGCGCGCGCGCTGCGCGATACGGGCGCCGGCGCGACGCTCGCCTTTCTCTACGGCACGCTGCCCGTGGTCCTGCCGCAGTTCACCTCCTACGCGCTGTACCGCTGGGAGTACAACATCCGCATGGCCGCGGTGCTCGGTTTCGTCGGCGCCGGCGGCCTCGGGCAGATGCTCTACGTGTCGCTGTCGGTGTTCAAGACGCACGAGGCGGCAACGCTGCTCCTCGCGATGATAGCGATGGTGAGCGTGGTCGACCTGCTCAGCGCCTGGCTGCGGCGCTTCCTCGGCCGCTCGGGCGCCTGAGGCTGCGCAGCGCGCGCGCCAGCGCGGCGCGTTCCGCCGCCGGCGCGAAAAGATGGCGTCGCGCTGCGAGCGCGCGCCGCAAACGCCGGTAGAACTCCGCTTCGCGTCGCGCGCGCGCCATGAGGCGCGCGAGCGCGCGCTCGTCGCCGAGGGGAAAGTAGCCCGGGTAGCCGCGTCCGAGCATGCCGACGTTGCCGGGAACGCTGGAAGCGAGCACCGGCGTGCCGATGCGCGCCGCTTCGGCGATGACGTTGGCGCCGCCCTCCATGCGCGAGCTCACGACCAGGAGGTGGCTGCGCGCGAGCCAGGCAAGGGCGCGCGCGTGCGGCAGGCCGCCGAGCCAGCGGTAGCGCGGCTCGCCGCGCATGCGGCGGCGCGCCTCGCGCGCCATGTCCGCAGACAGCGCGGCGCCCACGTGCACGACCTCGATCGCGGGCTCCTGCGGCAATCGGGCGAGCGCGGCGGCGGCGCGAAACGGATCCTTCTCCTCGCGCAGGTGGCCGATGACGGCGACGCGGAACACGCCCGCGGGCGGCGCACGCCGCGCGCCCGGCGTCGCGGACTGATAGACGACGCGCGTCTTGCGCCGCAGGCGCGGCGTCAGCCGCCGCAGCGCTTCCTCTTGCAGCACGATGAGGCGGTCGGCGAGCTCGAGCGAGCGGCGCGCTTCGGCGGAGGCGGGCAGGTCGCGGTACAGGTCGGTGCCGGTGAGCACGACGGCGAGCGGCCCGCGCGGGTGCAGGCTGCGGTACTGCGCTATGGAGTCGTGGCTGCGTCTCGCGTGCAGCGCGAGCAGCAGGTCGCAGGGCGCGCCGTCCCAGGCGAGCGCCACCGATACGCGGTGGCCGGCGCGCCGCAGGAACGCGGCCCAGCGCAGCGCCGTGTGGCGGTTGCCGTTGCGCGTCCCGGCGCCCGCGGGCGTGACGAGAGCGATGCGCGCCATGGGTTGCGGCTAGACTAGCACGCCATGCTTGAACGCGATCTGCTCGACGCGCGCGCGCGCACCGAATTGATGACGCGCGACCTCGAGGGCGAGCGCCTGCTCGGGCCGAAGCTCGATATCGTCAACCCGCCGCTGTGGGAAATCGGGCATGTCGCCTGGTTCCAGGAACGCTGGTGCCTGCGCATGGCGCAAAGCGGCGCGCCCATGGATTCGATCCTCGAGGGCGCCGACGCGCTCTACGACTCCTCGGCGGTGGCGCACGACACGCGCTGGGACCTGCCGCTGCCCGGACTGGAGGCGACGCGCGCCTACATGGCCGAGGTGCTCGAGCGCGTGCGCGCGCGGCTTGCGCACGAGCCCGAGAACGCGGCGCTGCTGTACTACGCGCAGCTGTGCCTTAGCCACGAGGACATGCACGCCGAGGCGTTTCACTACACGCGCCAGACGCTCGGCTATTCCGATCCGGGCGCGGGTGCACCCATGCCCGTGGCCGCCGGGGGCGATGCGGACTTTGCGGGCGGACGCTTCGAGCGCGGCGCGCGCCCCGGGCGGGGCTTCGTCTTCGACAACGAGAAATGGGCGCACGAAGTCGAGGTGGCGCCGTTCCGCATGGCGCGCGCCCCGGTCACCAACGCCGAGTACCTTGCGTACGTGGAAGAAGGGGCCGGGGCGGTGCCCCGCTATTGGAGGAAAGAAGACGGGGTCTGGCTGCAGCGGCGCTTCGATCGCTGGCTGTCGCCCGCGCCCGCCGAGCCCGTGGTGCACGTGAGCGCGACCGAGGCCGAGGGCTACTGCCGCTGGGCCGGGCGCCGCCTGCCAACGGAAGCCGAATGGGAGTTCGCGGCGCTGAGCGGCCGGCTGGCGGCGGGCGGCGTCTGGGAATGGACTGCCAGCGCGTTCCTGCCTTACCCGGGGTTTTCGCCCGACCCCTATGAGGACTATTCGCAGCCCTGGTTCGGCACGCATCGGGTGCTGCGCGGCGCGAGCTTTTCCACCCCGGCGCGCCTGGCGCGCCCCGCGTTCCGCAACTTCTACACGCCGGAGCGCGCCGACGTCTTCTGCGGCTTTCGCACCTGTGCGCCCTAGGCGGCTTCCTTGCCTTTCACGGCGGCCGCCGTTTCCTCGAGCAGCGCGATGACGCGCTTGGCGTGCCGGTAGAGCTTCTCGCCCTTATCCGTCACCACCACGCCGCGGCGGTGGCGCTCGAACAGCCGCACGCCGAGAAACAGTTCGAGGCGCCGGATGCGCGCCGAGACATTGGACTGCACCGTGTCGAGCAGCACGCCGGCGCGCGCAAACCCGCGCTCTTCGTACACAGCGACGAAATAGCGCAGGTCCTTGATGTCCATGGCCAAAGGACTATAGCAAACACCTTGTGCCATCTGCATTTGAGCTAGCACAAAGAGCCAGCCTCACGCCGCGAGCGCGCGCGCCATGTCGGCGAACACTTGCTCGTCCACCGCGGCGACGCGCAGGACCGGCGCCTGCGGCAGGCGCGCGAAATTGCGCTCGGCCGAGCGGCGATAGGCCGGGTCGTAGTGCTCCTCCAGCAGCCGGGCCACCAGCTCCGGCCATGCGCCGCGCGCGGCGAGCGCTTTCCATGCTGCCACGCGCTCGCGGCCGTGCAGCGGCACAAGGCAATCGAGTTGCGCGGCGAGCGCAACGGGCGCGGCGAAGAAATGCCGGTACTCCTCCATGAGCAGCGTGACGCGCGCCTCGAGTTGCGCTTCGAGCCGCACGCATGCCGAGGCGCGCATGGCCGTGATGAGCGCCTCGGGCACCTGCAGCTGGCCGATCTTGCGGCTTTCGCCTTCCACGTACACCGTGCGGTCGCGATCCAGCGCCGCAAGCGCGGCGTACAGCCGGCTCTCGAACATCTTCTGTGACGGCTGCGGCCGGTCGGGAAGCTCGCCCAGCACCGAGCCGCGATGCGCCGCAAGTTCTTCCAGATCGAGCACCTGCGCGCCCGCGCGCGAAAGCGCGCGCAGCAGGCGGCTCTTGCCGCTGCCGGTGGCGCCGTGCACGACGCGGAACGCGAACGCCGCGGGCAGCGCCGCCAGCTCTTCGACGATGCTGCGCCGGTAGGCGCGGTAACCGCCCGCGAGCGTCTGCGCCGGCCAGCCGACCTCGCGCAGCACGTGCGCGAACGCGGCGCTGCGCTTGCCGCCGCGCCAGCAGTACACGAGCGCTCGCCACTGCTTCGGCTTGCCGGCGAGCGCGGTCTCCAGATGGCGTGCGATGTTGCGCGCGACGAGCGCCGCGCCGAGGCGCTTCGCCGCGAACGGCGAGTCCTGCTCGTACAGCGTGCCGATGCGTGCGCGCTCCGCGTCGTCCAGAACCGGCAGCGACAGCGCGCCCGGGATGTGATCCTGCGCGAATTCGGCGGGCGAGCGCGCGTCGATGATCGCGTCGAACGACGTAAGGATCGACGGCTGCATGGCGACCGAATGCGATGGCGCCCTCATCGGATAGAATTTTACGCCCGCCCCAGGAGGGGCATTGAGCCCGGCCATCGGCTAACATTCTCCTTATGAACGCACCCGAGAAGATCCGCCTCACCGAGTTCAGCCACGGCGGCGGCTGCGGCTGCAAGATCGCACCCGCGGTGCTCTCCGAGATCCTCGCCTCGACGCCCATCCGCGGCCTGCCGAAGGATTTGCTGGTCGGCACCGAAACCGCCGACGATGCCGCGGTGTACCGGCTGAACGACGGGCAAGCGCTGGTGGCGACCATCGATTTCTTCACGCCCATCGTCGACGATCCGCACGATTTCGGCCGCATTGCCGCCACCAACGCGCTTTCCGATATCTACGCTATGGGCGGCAGGCCGATCCTCGCGCTCGCCATCGTCGGCATGCCGCTCGACAAGCTCCCGGTGTCGGTGATCCAGAGGATCCTCGAGGGCGGCGAGTCGGTGTGCGCGGCCGTCGGCATCCCCATCGCCGGCGGGCATTCCATCGACACGCTCGAGCCGATCTACGGCCTGGTCGCCCTCGGGCTCGTGCACCCAGACAAGGTGAAGAAGAACAGCGGCGCGCGCGCGGGCGACGTGCTCGTGCTCGGCAAGCCGCTCGGCGTCGGCATCCTGTCGGCGGCGCTGAAGAAGGGCAGGATCACGGAGGCGGGCTACCGGCAGATGATCGACTTCACGACGCGGCTCAATACGCCGGGCGAGCCGCTCGCCGAGATGCCCGAAGTGCACGCCGTCACCGACGTCACCGGGTTCGGGCTGGCGGGGCATCTGCTCGAGATGTGCCGCGGCTCGAAGCTCGGCGCCGAGGTGAAGTTCGACGCCGTGCCGATGATCGCAGAGGCGCTCGAGTGGGCGAAGCAGGGCATCGCCACGGGCGCGTCCGACCGCAACTGGAACGGCTACGGCGCGGAGGTGCAGATGCCCGCGGGCGCGCCCGACTGGATGCGCAAGCTCCTGTCCGACCCGCAGACGAGCGGCGGGCTGCTCGTCGCCTGCGCGCCGGGGGCGGAAGCCGCGGTGCTGAAGGCGTTCACCGAGCGCGGCTTCACCGAGGCGCGCACCATCGGCCGGCTTACGGCCGGCGCGCCGCGCCTGAACATTACGTAGGGTGGGCCCAGGCCCACCCTACAGCAGGGGCTTCAGCGCCTTCCAGGCGTTTTCCAGCAGGAGCGGTTGCGCGCTTTCGGTGGGATGAATTCGGTCGGGCTGAAAGAAACGCAGGTCCTCGGCCACGCCCTCGAGCAGGAACGGCGCGCGCGCGGTCTTTCGCGCGCGCGCCAGCACCGCAAAGGCCGCCGCGAAATCCTGCGTGTACTCTGGGCCGTAGTTGGGCGGCACGCGCATGCCGATGAGCAGGACTTTCGCCCCGGCCTTCTGCGACATGCGGATCATCGCCGCGAGGTTCTTCTTCATCTCCGGCACCGGCAGGCCGCGCAGGCCGTCGTTCGCGCCGAGCGCGAGGATCACCACCGCGGGCTTGTGGCGCGAGAGCGCGCGCGGTAGGCGCGATACGCCGCCCGCCGTGGTTTCGCCGGAGATGCTGGCATTGACGACGCTATAATCGAGCCGCTCGCGCTGCAGCCGCTCGGCGAGCAGCGCCACCCAGCCGCGCTTGGCGTCGATGCCGTAGGCGGCCGACAGGCTGTCGCCGAACACCAGGATCGTTTTTCCCCATGCCCCGAATGAAAGGCACATGAACAAGCAGGCAACGAGCGTTCTGGCGGCAAGGGGCATCGGCAAGACAGTGAAGAGTGGCGAGGCGGACCTGGTCATTCTCCGGGAAATCGACCTCGACGTCATGCCGGGGGAAGTGGTGGCCATCGTCGGTGCCTCCGGCTCGGGCAAGTCCACGCTGCTCGCCCTGCTCGCGGGACTCGATACGCCGACCGTCGGCACCGTCGAGCTGGGCGGCGAGGATCTGTTCGCGCTCGACGAGGACGCCCGCGCCGAGCGGCGCGGGCGCTCGGTGGGGTTCGTATTCCAATCCTTCCAGCTGCTGCCGTCGCTCACCGCACTCGAGAACGTCATGCTGCCGCTGGAGCTCGCGGGGCGGGAGGACGCCGAAGACGCGGCGCGCGAGATCCTGGCGCACGTCGGCCTCGCCGAGCGCGTGCACCACTACCCCAAGCACCTTTCCGGCGGCGAGCAGCAGCGCGTGGCGCTGGCGCGCGCCTTCGTGGTGCGCCCGCAGCTGCTGCTGGCCGATGAGCCCACGGGTAGCCTCGACGCGGAGTCGGGCGAGGCGGTGATCGAGTTGCTGTTCCGCTTGAACCGGGAGGCGGGCACGACGCTCGTCATGGTGACGCACGACGAGCACCTCGCGCAGCGCTGCACGCGCATCGTGCGCCTCGCCGCCGGCCGGATCGTGGCCGAAAGGGTTGACGCCTAGTGGCGCTCGCGCTGCGCATGCTGGCCCGGGACTGGCGCTCTGGCGAGTTGCGCGTGCTCGCCGCGGCGCTGGTGGTAGCGGTGGCGAGCATCACGAGCGTGAGCTTCTTCGCCGACCGCGTCAGCCGCGCGCTGGTGCGCGATGCGCACCAGCTGCTCGGCGCCGACCTGGTGCTGGTGTCCGATCATCCCTGGAAAGCGGCGATTGGCGAGGAAATCGCGCGCCGCGGCCTGCAGCGCGCCGAGGCGGTGAACTTCATCAGCATGGCGCGCGGCGCGAATGGCAACCAGCTCGCCGGCGTCAAGGCGGTGACCGGGAACTACCCCCTGCGGGGGCGGCTGCGCATCGCGCCCGCGCCGAATGCGCCCGACGCGCCGGCGGACGGAGGGCCGCGGCGCGGCACGGTATGGCCGGAAGAGCGCCTGGTGAGCTCGCTCGGCGCGCCCGTGGGCGCGCGCCTGAAGCTCGGCAACGCCGAGTTCGAGGTCGCTGCCGTACTCACCCTCGAGCCCGAGCGCGGCGCCAATTTCTTCAACATCGCGCCGCGCCTCATGATGCACGCGGCCGACGTGCCGGCGACCGGCCTGGTGCAGACCGGCAGCCGCGTCTGGTTCTACCTGTACGCGGCCGGCGAATCCGCGGCGGTGGCGTCGTTCGAGGCCTGGGTGAACGAGCGCCTCGAGCGCGGGCAGCGGGCGGAGAACCTGGAGAGCGGCCGCCCCGAGGTGCGCGCGTCGATCGATCGCGCGCAACGCTTCCTCGGCCTGACAGCGCTCCTTGCGGCGATCCTCGCCGGCGTGGCGATCGCGCTCGCCACGCGCCGCTTCGTCGAGCGCCACCTCGACAGCTGCGCAGTGATGCGCTGCATGGGCGCGACGCAAGGGCGGCTCCTCGCGCTCTACGGCACGGAGTTCCTCGTCCTGGGCGCCGTGGCGAGCGTCCTGGGCTGCGCGCTCGGCTACGCGGCCCAGGGCGTCATCGCGGCGGCGCTCGGGGAGCTGCTGAGCGCCGCGCTGCCGGCGGCGTCGCCGGCGCCCGCGCTGCAGGGTTTCCTCGTGGGCCTGGTGCTGCTGCTCGGCTTCGCGCTGCCGCCGCTGGTGCAACTGAAGAACGTGCCGGCGGTGCGCGTCATCCGCCGCGAGGCCGGCGCGCCGAAGCGCGGCACGCTGGCGATCTATGCCGCCGGCCTGGCGGCGCTGTCGGGGCTGCTCGTCTGGCAGGCGGGCGACCTGCGTCTCGGCCTGACCGTGATCGGCGGATTCGCCGTCGCGGTGCTGGTGTTCGCGGCGGTGGCCTTCGGCGCACTGCGCGCGGTTTCGGCGTCCGCAGTGGCGCGGCGAGTGGGCGCGCGCAGCACCGCGCTGCGCTATGGCCTCGCGAACCTGCGACGCCATGCGCGCGGCAACGCCGTGCAGGTGGCGAGCCTTGCCCTCGGCCTGACGGCCGTGCTGTTGCTGACCTTCACGCGCAACGACCTGGTGGACGCGTGGCGGCGCAGCGCGCCGCCGGACGCGCCGAACCGCTTCCTCATCGGCGTGCAGCCCGGCCAGCTCGCCGCCGTGCGCGGCTTCCTCGCCGAGCGCGGCATGGCCGAGGCGGAGCTCCATCCGATGGTGCGCGGGCGGCTCGCCGCCGTGAACGGCAAGCCGGTGAGCGAGGCCGACTTCAGCGACGAGCGCGCCAAGCGCCTGGTGGAGCGCGAGTTCAACCTGTCCTATGCCGAGTCGCTTCCCGGGCACAACCGGATCGCCGCGGGCCGCTGGTACGCGCCCGGTGCGCAGGAGATGTCGGTCGAGGAGGGCATCGCCGGAAGGCTGGGCTGGAAGCTGGGTGACGAGCTCGCCTTCACGGTGGGCGCGGAGCGCTTCAGCGCGCGCATCACGTCACTCAGGACGCTGCGCTGGGATTCGATGAAGATCAACTTCTTCGTCATCGTGCCGCCGGCGCTCCTCGAAGGCTTCCCCACGAGCTTCGTCTCCGCGTTCCGCGTCGCACCCGGCAACGAAGGCGCGCTCAACGAGATGACGCGGCGCTTTCCGAACCTGACGCTGGTGGACGTGAGCGCGGCGCTGCGCCAGGCGCAGGGCGTCGTCGACCAGGTGATCAGCGCCGTGCAGTTCGTGTTCCTGTTCGCGCTCGGCGCCGGGCTGCTGGTGCTGTATTCGGCGCTGGTGGCGACCGAGGACGAGCGCCGGCGCGAAGCGGCGGTGATGCGCGTGTACGGCGCCTCGCGTGCGCAGGTGATGGGCAGCCAGCGCGTCGAGTTCCTCGCCATGGGGCTGGTGGCAGGTGTGCTGGCGACGCTCGGCGCGGCGGTGATCGGCCAGCTGCTCGCGCGGCGGGTGTTCGAGCTCGACCTGCCGCCGAGCGCGGGGCTGTGGCTCGCGGGGCCGCTCGCGGGGGTGATCCTGCTGTCGTTCAACGCCTGGCTTTCGGCGCGCAAGGTGCTGACGGCTTCGCCGGCGCTGACGCTGAGGGAATCGGTGTAACTTAGCGGGATGAACTGGGCGCCTTGGGTACTCGTCGCCATTCTCGCCGTCGCGCTGTTCTGGCTGGTGTACCGGCTGGCGCAAGCCGAGGCGTCGTTGCGCGCCGAACGTGAAAAGAACCTCTGGACCGACGACGCCAAGGAGCAGTTCAGGAACACCTTCAGGGTCCTCGCCACAAACGAGCTCGAATCACGCTCGAGCCAGCTCAAGACTACGGCGAAGGAGGAACTTACCGGCGTCATCGGCCCGCTCAAGGAAGAGTTGAGCAAGCTGGACAAGCAGGTACGCGAGCTGGAGGCGAAGCGCGAAGGCGCGTATTCGACCCTGGGGGCGCAGCTGCAGGGCCTGCACAACCTGCAGGATTCGCTGCGCCAGCAGACGACGACGCTCGCGCAGGCGCTCAAGTCGCCGACCGTGCGCGGCCGCTGGGGCGAGATCCACCTGCGGCGCCTCGTCGAGCTATCGGGCATGGGCCGGCACGTCGACTTCAGCGAGCAGGAATCGACCGATGCCGGGCGCCCCGACATGGTGATCCGTCTGCCCGAGAAAGGCATCGTGCCGGTGGACTCCAAGGTGCCGCTGGACGCGTTCCTGAGGGCCATGGATACGGAGGACGAGGAGGCGCGCCGGCAGCTGATGGCCGAGCACGCCAGGGCCTTCCGCGGTCGCATTCGCGAGCTCGCGCAGCGCGCCTACTGGGAACAATTCGAGCGCATACCCGAAGTCGTGGTGATGTTCGTGCCGGTCGAGGCGTCGCTCAGCGCGGCCTTCCAGAGCGACCGCGACCTGTTCGAGTATGCGTTGCAGAACAAGGTGCTGGTGACCTCGCCGATCGCGCTGTTCGCCCTGCTGCGCTCGATCGCCTTCGGCTGGCAGCAGCAGCAGGTCGCCGAGAACGCGGAGCAGATCGCCGCGCAGGGCAAGGCGCTGTACGAGCGCGTCGCGACGTTCGTCGGACACGTCGCGGGCGTGGGCAAGTCGCTCGACGCCAGCGTGAAGAAGTACAACGAAGCGGTGGGCTCGCTCGATGCGCGCGTGCTGCCCGCGGCGCGGCGCTTGCGCGAGCTGGGCGTGGGCAACGCCGAGATCGAAGCGCCCGGGCCCGTGGACGCGCAACCGCGTCTGCCGGCGCGGGAGGAGCCCTGAGGCATGTTCTACCTGGACCTTTTCCGGGCGCTGCAGGAAGCGAAAGTGCGCTACCTCGTGGTCGGCGGCGTGGCCGTGAACCTGCACGGCGCCGAGCGGATGACGATGGATGTGGACTTGATGATCGCGCAGGATGCGGAGAACCTGCCGCGCTTTCTCGCGGTTGCCCGCAAACTGCGCCTCACGCCCAATCTGCCCGTTACGCTCGAGCAGTTCTGCGACGCGGCGACGCTGGAGACTTGGGTGCGCGAAAAGCACATGCTGGCTTTCCAGTTGCGTTCGCCTGAAATCGAAGCACCCTCGATCGACATCCTGGTGAACCCCGTTGTGCAATTCGAGCCCGCCTATGCCAGGCGCGTGCGCATGGACGTGCAGGGCGTCGAGATCAGCCTGGCCGCCGTCGGGGACCTGGTCGCGCTGAAGAAAGGAACCGGGCGTGCGATAGACCTGTCGGATATCAATGCGCTGCATAGACTGGAGATGCTGCGGAGCCGGGATCGGGACGATTGAGGCCGATGGCGAGCTACGACTACCCGTACGATCTGACCGACGAGCAGCTATTGCGCTATAGCGCGCTGCCGGCAATTGCGAAGCTGCGCTGGCTGGACCAGGCACGCCGATTCACGCTGCTGGGCCGCACGGCACGCGCCAAGGCGTGGAAGGTCGAAGATCCCGGAGTGCAGAAGGATGGACGATGAAGCGCATCGCCGTCCTCACCAGCGGCGGCGACGCCCCCGGCATGAACGCCGCCATCCGCGCCGTCA
>JBBDXL010000126.1:0-21426 GCA_040902335.1 Burkholderiales bacterium | reverse complement strand
GTCACCGGCCGGCAGCGCATGACGCCGTCCGAAGCGCTGGTGGAAACGCTCGTCGCCCAGGGCGTGAGGAACGTCTTCGGCATCGTGGGCTCCGCCTACATGGATGCGCTGGACCTGTTTCCCGCGGCCGGCATCCGCTTCATCCCGACCGTGCACGAGCAGGGCGCGGCGCACATGGCCGACGGCTACTACCGCGTCAGCGGCAAGCACGGCGTGTGCATCGGGCAGAACGGGCCCGGCATCACCAATTTCGTGACCGCGATCGCGGCGGCGTACTGGGCGCACAGCGCGGTGGTGGCGATCACGCCGGAGACCGGCTCGATGGCGATCGGCCTGGGCGGCTTCCAGGAAACCGACCAGCTGCCGATCTTCTCGAAGATCACCAAGTACCAGGCGCACGTGAACAATTCTGCGCGCATGGCGGAGCTGACCGCGCGCGCCTTCGACCGCGCGATCCTCGAGATGGGCCCGACCCAGCTCAACATCCCGCGCGATTTCCTCTACGGCGAGATCGAGTGCGAGGTGCCGCAGCCGATCCGCATCGAGCGCGGCCCCGGCGGCGGCGCGAGCCTCGATGCGGCGGCGGAGGCGCTCGCGAACGCGAAATTCCCGGTGATCATCGCCGGCGGCGGGGTGATCGCCGCGGGCGGCGTCGAGGCCTGCGTCGCGCTGGCCGAGGCGCTGGACGCCCCGGTGTGCAATTCCTACCTGCACAACGACTCCTTCCCGGCGGGCCACCGGCTTGGGTGCGGTCCGCTCGGCTACCACGGCTCCAAGGCCGCGATGAAGGTGCTCGCCCGGGCCGACGTGGTGCTCGCCCTCGGTTCGCGGCTCGGGCCGTTCGGCGTGCTGCCGCAGTACGGCTTCGACTACTGGCCGGCGAACGCGAAGCTGGTGCAGGTGGATGCCGACGCGAAAGTGCTGGGTCTGGTGAAGAAGACTTCGGTCACGGTGAACGGCGACGCACGCGAGGCGGCGCAGGCGCTGGTGGCGCGCCTCAAGGGCAGGAGCCTCGCCGGCGCCGCCGGCCGCGCGGAGCGTCTCGGCATCGTCAAGGCGGAGAAGGAGGCCTGGGCGAAGGAGCTCGCGGGCTGGGACCACGAGACCGACCCCTGGAGCCTCGAAGTCGCGAAGGGATCGAAGTACATGCACCCGCGCCAGGTGCTGCGCGAGCTGGCGCAGGCGATGCCCGAGGACGCGATGGTGTCGACCGACATCGGCAACATCTGCCAGATCGCCAACAGCTACCTCAAGTTCGAGCGGCCGCGCAGCATGTTCGGCGCGATGATGTTCGGCAACTGCGGCTACGCCTTCCCGACCATCATCGGCTGCAAGGTCGGCGCGCCCGAGCGCACGGCGATCGCCTACGTCGGCGACGGCGCCTGGGGCATGAGCTTCGGCGAGATCCTCACCTGCGTGCGCGAGAAGATTCCGGTGACCGCGGTGGTGTTCAACAACGAGCAGTGGGGCGCGGAGAAGAAGAACCACGTCGATTTCTACTCGAACCGCTTCCTCGGCGTGAACCTCGAGAACCCGAGCTTCGCCGGCATCGCCAGGGCGATGGGCGCCGAGGGCATCCGGGTGGACAAGCTCTCCGACGTCGGCGCGGCGCTGCGCGACGCGTGCCAGGCGCAGAAAGAGGGCAAGACCACGATCGTCGAGCTGATGTGCACGCGCGAGCTGGGCGACCCGTTCCGCAGGGACGCGCTGAAGAAGCCGCACCGCCTGCTCGAGAAGTACAAGGCGTACTCGGCGAAGTAGCGCTTGAGCGAGGTCCTGCTCGCGGCGGGCGGGACCTGGCAGCTCGCCTGGACTTTCGCCGTGGTATTCGTCGCCTACGCCTTGCGCGGCGCGACGGGCTTCGGCGCGGGCGTGGTCTCGATCCCCCTGTTGCTGCTCGCGCTTCCCCTGCCGGTGGTCATTCCGCTGGTGACCGCCATGGGGATGCTGGCCTCGTTCGGACAGGCGCTGCACCAGCGCCGCTGGGTCGACTGGGCGGCCTTGCGCAAGCTGCTCGTTCCCTCCCTGCTCGGCGTGGCGGCGGGATTGTGGCTGTTCTCTGCGCTCGACCCGGAACTGCTGCTGCGCGCGCTTGCGCTGTTCATCATCGGCTATGCCCTCTGGGGCTACCTGCCGCGGCGCAACGCCCGTGCTGCGCCCTCGTGGCTCGGCCCGCTCGCGGGGGCGCTCGGCGGCTTCGTCGCGACCGTGTTCGGCGGCATGGCCGGGCCCCTCTATGCCGTTTACCTGCGCACCTGCGCTCTCGACAAGGCCCGCTTTCGCGCCACCATGTCGTTCGCTCTGCTGTGCCTGGCCGCGCTGCGCGCGGCCGGCTACGGGGGCCTGGGCTATTACGAAGCGCGCGTGCTGTGGCTGCTCGCGGCGGCGATTCCGGTCGTGGCCGTGGCGATGATCGCCGGAGACCGCTGGCACGCCCGGCTCGACGAGGCGCGCTTCGGCCACGTCGTGGCGGCGCTGCTCGCCGCAAGCGGCGCGGCGCTGCTGTTCAAGTAGCCGCGAGCCGCGTCCTGCGCCGCAGGTGACGCAGAAGCGGGTAGAGCAGGGTGACGAGCGACAGAACCATGATCGTGCCGCTGATCGGACGGGTGAGGAACACCGTCCAGTCGTTGTCGAAGCTGATCATGGTGGTCATGAAGTTGGTCTCGGCAAGCGGGCCGAGGATCACGCCGAGGACCATCGGCGCCACCGGGAAGCGCCAGCGCTCGCACAGGTAGCCGACCACGCCGAAGACCACGATCAGCCAGACGTCGGTGATGTTGTTGCGCGCGGCGAACGCGCCGAGGATGCAGCACATGACGACGTAGGCCGAGACGATGACTTCGGGGAGCTCGAGGATGCGCACCAGGTAACGCGCGGCGAAGTAGCCGATCAGGCACATGCCGATCACGCCGACGAACACCGACGCGAACACGGCGTAGACGATGTGGCTCGAGGTCTCGAACACCTGCGGACCGGGCTGCAGGCCGTGCAGCAGGAACGCCCCCATGATGATGGCAGTGGCGCCGCTTCCGGGGATGCCCATGGTGATGAGCGGGATCATCGCCCCGCCCACCGACGAGGTGGCCGCGGTCTGCGGCGCGACGATGCCCTCGGGGATGCCCGAGCCCATCTGCGCCTTGCGTGCTCCGTACTGCGCCTCGATCCCGTACGACAGGAACGACGCCACGGTGGCGCCCGCACCCGGCACCAGCCCGACCACGATGCCGAGCAGCGTGCCGCGGGCGAAGGTGCCCTTGATGGCCCCGGCCTCGCGCAGCGTCGGCAGGCGGGTGGTCACCTTGTCGACCGACTGCAGCGGCATCGAGGTGAAGCGCTGCTCCATGCGCAGGAACACCTCGCCCAGTCCGAAGGCGCCGACCATGACCACCAGGTAGTCGATGCCATCGGAGAGGATCGGCACGCCGAAGGTGAAGCGATGGGCGCCGTAGGTGTCGTCGACGCCCACCGTGGCGATCAGCAAGCCGGCGAACAGGCTGATCAGCGCGTTGGCGAGCGAGCTCCCGCCGAGCGATACCACGCTCGCCAGGCCGAAGAAGATGATGGCGAAGTATTCGGGCGTGGAGAAGGTGAGGGCGATGCGCGCCACCGGCTGCGCCAGCGCCACCATGACCGTGGCGGCAGCCAGGCCGCCGACCAGCGCGGCGACCAGCGTCCAGCCGAGCGCCTTTGCCGCGTCGCCGTTGCGCGCCATGGCATAGCCGTCCCACAGCAGCGGCACGTCGATGGGCTCGCCCGGGACGTGGAACAGGATCGAGGTCCACGCGCCGGCGTAGGTGCCGGCGATGTACATGGCGGTGAGCAGGATGATCGCCGCCGTCACGTCCATCGTGTAGGTGAAGGGCAGCGCGAGCACCACGCCCATCACCAGCGTCAGCCCGGGCAGCACGGCGACCAGCAGCCCGAGCACCAGGCCGACGACCAGCGCTGCGAAGTTCGCCGGCACGAACACCTCGAGGAAGCCGGCCGCCAGGTGCTGCAGGACCTCCATCGCTCAGCGGATCCCCATGAGCCGCATCAGCGCGAGCGTGACCTGCGCGAACGGCTCGCCGCCGATAGGCAGCGACACGTACACCACCTTCATGAAGAAGAACATCATCGCCAGCGTTCCGATCAGGCTGACCGCGGCGTTGACGCCCCAGCGGCGGTAGCCGCCGAGCGCGATGAAGGCGGCGAGGTACGGCGCGGTGGCGAGAACGAAGCCCAGAGGCTGCACGATCCAGACGTAGAGCGCGGTCAGCGCGATCCCGGCCGCGAGCAGCAGCGGGCTCTTCGCCCCGGCGTACACGTTGCCGCCGCCGTAGCGGGCCTCCGATTCCTCGACCATGTCCTGCAGCACGCCGGCAGCGCCGCCGCGCCGGCCGCGGGAGAGCACGACGCGGACGATCTCGTAGAGGCAGGTGGCGATCATCAGGCCGAGGACGAGCTTCGGCCAGACGTCGGGGCCGATCGTGCCGGCGCGGCGATGGAAGTCGATCTGCGTCGCCGCATGGTAGAGAAAGCCGGCGCAGGCGCCGATCAGGGCGTAGGGCGAGACACGGGCGACGAGCTTGCGCACCGGGGGCCAGGCGCCTATGCCCGGCGATCGGGCAGCAGCTTGGCTACCGGCTCGGAGATCTCGTAGACGCTCGCCACCGCCAGCTCGGGGCCGAAGGGAATCGCGTCGCGCTCGGCGCGCCGGCGCAGGCGCTCCTCGTGGAACTCCAGGACGTCCTTCGGGAAGGGCATCAGTCCCGGATCGACGATGCGCAGGCAGCCGTCGACGTCGCGCGCCGGCAGCACGCGGCTCTTGACGCCGCGGTTCGGCGACCAGGGAATGTCCAGCACGCCGGCCTCGAAGGCGCGCACCGTGCCGACGGCGACGTCGCCGTCGCCCATCTCGAGCACCTTGTCGACGACCGGCCGCACCTCGCGGCGGATGAGCTCCTTCTCGCGCTCGAACCCGGGCAGGCCGTCGAGCCGGATGTGGCGTGCGAGGTAGATCGCGGTCCGGGTCATGCGCAAGCCTTCGGCGTTGACCTGCGGCGTCGGCAGCCCGAACGCTTCGTGGGTGGTCTTGGTGGTCACGCTCACGGCGCCGGCGATCGCGGCGAGCGTGCCGCCGTAGCTGATGAGCGCCGCCGACTGCGCCTCGTCCTGCGGCCAGGCGCCCATCCAGTGCAGCAGCGTCACGGGGGTGAACACTCCGGCGTACCCCTTGTTCGCCAGGTATTCCTGGCACAGCTCGCGGCACACCACCGTCGCCGCCGCGTCCTGCACCAGGTGCAGCGTCTGCCCCATCTCGAGGCCGTAGTTGCGCACCCCCTGCGCCGCGGCGAGCAGGCAATCGAGCACGCAGGTGATGATGGCGATCGAGGGCGGGATGTTGGTGCCGGTGAGGAACCCGGGCTGGCGGCGATGCAATTCGACGCCGGCGTCCTGGTACATCGCCACCAGGCGGTCGAGGTACTGGTAGTTGCGGATGCCTTCCTCGATCGACAGCTCCTTGATGTAGGAAACGGTGTAGGCGATGCCCGAGCCGAGATAGCCCGAGTAGCCCGCGGCGTAGCCGATCTCGCCCGTCAGCTTCGGCATGGTCGTGCCGGTCAGCAGGATGCCGGGCTTGTCGATGGCGTCGATCAGGCGCCTGGCGTAGTCGAGCCCGTAGCTCACCAAGGGATAACCGTTCAGCATCGAGCGGCCCATCCGCTCGCTCTCCTCGATGCCCTTCTGCGCGAGCTGCCAATGCTCGTTGCGGGTATAGCTGTCGGTGGTCGTCGGCACGATGTCGGCATAGCCGTCCCGGTCGAGCACCTGCATGAGGCTGCGCTGCAGCTCGAAGGTGCCGAATCCGCCGCGCGGCTGGGTGAGGCAGCGCCCCTCGGCCTCTGCCGCCCGCAGCACCCAGGCGAGCTGCTTGTGGCGCGGCAGCGACTGGTGACGCTCGACGGCCGCCCGGAAGTCGACCGCCGCGCCGGTCGGCCAGCGCGCAAGATTCTGCTCGCGCATTTTCGCGAACAGGTCCTGCGGGATGCGGGCTTCGCTCAGCGGCAGCCTGAGCGAATCAGCCTTGGCCGGTGCGTTCATCGACGAGCTCCTGGTCCAGTGCGACAAGATGCTCGAGCGCCAGCTCGAGCGCGGCTTGCGGCTCCACGCTCTGCAGCAGGCCGCAAGCATACAGCAGGTATTCGCGATCCAGCAGGAGCCTGGGCGAGCGCGGCTTGAGCGCGAGCGGCTCGGTCGCGTCGGCGAGCGCCATGCGCAGCACGGCGCGCGGATCCGGGCTGGCGACCAGCGCGCCGCCAGTCCCGATCACGGCATCGATGCGGCTCAGGTCCTTGCCGCGCTGCACGGTGACCGGGCCGGTCGTGGTGTAGACCGTCTCGATCGTGCCGCAGTGGCGGCGCACCGCGAGGCGCACCGCCGCGCGCGCGAGCGCCTGGTCGAACGCCGTTTCCTCGGCGTTCGCGGGCAGCCGTCCCACGTCCGCGCCCAGCTGCGCGAGGAGCGCCGCCGCGCGCGCCGGCGCGAGCCCCGCGTCGGCGGCGATCGCCTCGAGCCCGGCGGCCTCGGCGATGGCAGCGGCGTTGTGGCGCATGCCGAGGTCGCCTTCGACGGTGCGCTTCACGCGCGGCTCGGGCAGGCCCTGCGGGATCACGCCCGGCGCGGGCTCGCCGGCGGCGACCGAATGCACGTCGGTGGTCGCGCCGCCCGGATCCACGACCAGCAGCGCGCCGAGGCCGCGCACGCCGGGGAGCCCGTCGGCGAGCAGACGCGCGCCCTCGAGAACGGCGGCCGGCGTGGGCATCAGCACGCTGTCGAATTCGGCGGCGGCGCGGTCGATGCCCTTGGCGTGCACGATGCGCTCGATGAACACCTGGCGGATCGCGGCGCGCGCCGGCTCGATGTCGAGCTGGTTGAATTCCGGCATCACGTTCCCGGTGCAGGCGAGCGTCTTCGCGGCGAGCAGCCGGCGCGCGTCGTCGGCCGCGGCGCGGTTGCCGGCGAAGACGATCGGGCAGTCGATCGCGCTCGCCGCGAGGGCGGCGGCGTTGTGCAGCACGACTTCCAGGTTGCCGCCGTCGGTGCCGCCGGCAAGCAGGATGATGTCGGGCGCAAGCTGCGCGATGCGCTCGAGGTCGGACGCGGTGAGGCGATAGGCGAAGGTGCCGACCAGCTTCGCGCCCGCGCCGAGCGCCGCTTGCCGTGCCGCCTCGGCGGTGAGCTCGCGCACCAGCCCGATGGTCACCATGCGCAGCCCCCCGGCCGCGCTGCTCGAGGCGAGGCGATAGCGGAAGCGGGGCAGCTTTGGCGCGCGCCGCTCGAGGTCCGCGAGCGCCGCCCGCATGCCGACCCTGACGTCGGTGGCGACGGTGGACGGGCCCTGGCCCGAGCCGATGACGCGCCTCGCGGCGAGGTCGACGGCGCGCAGCTTGGTGTAGGTGCTGCCGAAGTCGATGAGCAGCGCCGCGCTCATCGCTGCGCCAGGTCGCGCCCGAGCCATTCGAGCACGGCCTCGGCCCGCGTTCCGGGCGGGGCCGCACGGTCGAAGCCCATGGCGAGATAGGTCTGCTCGGTTTCCTCCCAGGAGCGCTTGCCGACCACCAGGTTGCCGCCGACGTACAGCAGGACGCGCTCGAGCCCCGCCTCGGTGCACAGGTCGCGAAAGCCCCGGCAGTCGAGCTCGCCCTGGCCGTAGAGCGACGACACGAGGATCGCGTCGGCGCGCGTCTCGACCGCCGCCCGAACGAAGTCGACGGCCGGGGTGAGCGCGCCGAGCGCGACCACCTTGTAGCCGGCCGCCTCCAGCGCCATCGTCAGGATGCGGTTGCCGACGATGTGCGTGTCGGAGCCGATGACGCCGGTGACGATGGTGCGCTGGCCGCTCGCCGTCACTTCTTGATGGCGAACTGCCTCATCTTGCCGAGCTCGCCGTTCAGGAACGCCAGCGCGCCCGCCGCGGGGATGAAGCTCGCCGGGTCCGCGTACTGGTCGACGAGGTACGCCTTGTAGTCGTCGGTCGCGGCGGCCTTGGCGAGCGCATCCGAGATCACCTTGACGCGCGCGGGATCGGTCTCGGCTCGCATCATCACGGCGCGAAACTGGTTGATGATGATGTCGTAGCCGAGCTCCTTGCTGCTCGGCACGTCGCCGAAGACCGGGAAGCGGCTGTCGGCGAACAGGATCACGGGGCGCATCTTGTTCGACACGAGGAAGCTCTTCACGTCGCCGAGCTGCTCGTAGAGGATGTCGGCGTGGCCGCCGATGATCGCGGTGTAGCGCTCGCCCGGCTTGGCGAAGGGCACCGAGACCAGCTTCAGCCCGCGCTGGGCGAAGTAGTTCACGTGCATGTCGTCCGGGCTGCCGAAGCCGGTGATGGCGACTTTCAGCGGGCGCTTCTTCGCCTCGCGCTCGACGTCCTTCCAGGTGGCGAGATCGGGCGCCGAGGTGAAGAACGCCGAGGGCTGCTTGATCATGACCGCCGCGGGCACCAGCTGCGTGAGGCTCCACTTGGTCGAGGCGTCGGTGAGCAGCCCGAAGGTGTCGCCGGTCATGACCGAAATGGTGTAGCCGTCGGCGGGCGCGGTGAGCATTTTGTTGAGGCCGGTCTGTCCGGTGGCGCCGGGCACGTTGATCACCGGCAGCGACGCCTTGAGATCCTGTTCCATCAGCACTGAAGACTTGCGCGCTACCTGGTCGGCGCCCCCGCCGGGCCCCCACGGCACGATGAACTCGATCGGACGCGACGGGTACTTGTCCTGGGCGTGCACGGCCGCCGCGCAGGCGACCAGTACCGCGGCCAATCCAACTCTGGTGATTCGCATGGCTCCTCCTCCTTTGGTGGTGACTCAAATGCGCAACACGAGCTTGCCCTTGGTATTCCTGCCTTCGAGATAACGGTGCGCCGCACCGGCCTCGGCAAGCGCGAACTCGCGGTCGACGGTAACCACGAGTTTGCGCGCTCGCCAGGCCGCAAACAAGTCGCCCGCCCTTCCCGCGATCTCCTCGGGCGTGGCGAGGTAGTCGGCGAGGTGCGGGCGCGTGAAGAACACCGAGCCCGCCTCGCCGAGCTCGAGCGGCTCGATCGAGCGCACCAGCCCCGAGGCGCCGCCGTAGTTTACGCACAGGCCGCGGCGCCTGAGGCTGCGGATGCTGCGCGCGATCGTGTCCTTGCCGACGGCGTCGTAGACCACGTCGACGCCCCGGCCGCCGGTAAGGCGCATCACTTCCTCGCGAAAATCCTGTTCCCTGTACAGGATCACGTGATCCGCGCCGCGCGCCGTGGCGATCGCGGCCTTCTCCGCGCTTCCCACGGTGGCGATGACCGTCGCGCCGCGAAGCTTGGCGCATTGCACAAGAAGCTGGCCCACGCCGCCCGCCGCCGCGTGCACGAGGCAGGTATGGCCCTTCTCGAGCGGGAAAGCCGAATGGCTGAGGTAGTGCGCCGTCAGCCCTTGCAGCATGAGCGTCACGGCGATGGGCGAGGGCAGGTCGGCGGGCACCTTGACGAGCTTCCAGGCCGGAACCGCCGCGTATTCGGCGTACGACCCGCGGACGATGCAATAGGCAACGCGCTCCCCGGCCGCAAGCCCGTCCGCGGCGGCCACCACGGTGCCGATGCCCTCCATGCCGATCACCATCGGCAGCGGCGTCTGGTAGGTCTGCGAGCGCGCGTACTCGCCGCTGCGCATGTAGATGTCGATGTAGTTGACGCCGGCGTATTCGAGCTTCACCAGCGCCTCGCCGGCGGCGGGCTTGGGCGCCGCCACGTCGATGAGCGCCAGCTTCTCGGGGCCGCCGAACTCGGTGACGGCGACCGCTCTCATCTCGTCTCCACGATGTGGGGTGCGAGGCGCTCGCGCGCGAGCACCGGCATGAATCCGGGCTTGAGGACGAGCGCGCCCGAGCGCACTTCCAGACCCTCGGTGAGCAGCCCGGCGCGCGCCCGGAGAAAGCCGTTCATCTCGCCCGCATTGTCGATATGGCGCGCCGCGACGCAGGCCTCCATCCAGCAGCCCAGATCGCAGGCCACCCCATTGCCGAGCACCGGCTTCATGCCGAGCGCGCGGATGCGCTCGAGCGCCTGGCCGAGCGCGTCGAGTGAGCCGAGCTTCATGAGCTTCAGCTTGATGAAGCGCGCGGCGCGCAGCTCGGCGGCGCGCTCGATCTCCTGCAGGCCGTAGATCGACTCGTCGAGCATCATCGGCACGGGCGACGCACGCACGACCTCGAGGTGGCTGTCCCAGTCGGCGGCGGCGCAGGGTTGCTCGAACAGCTCGATGTCCGCCGGATCGAGGCGGCGCACGAACGCCACGCCTTGCGCGGCGCTGTACCCCTGATTGGCGTCGATGCGGATCGTCGCGCGCCCGCGCGCCAGCTGCTGCACGTTGCGCACGTGGGCGAGGTCCTTTTCCACCTCGAACCCCACCTTGACCTTGAAAGTGCGATAACCCTCGTCGTAATAGCGCTCGAACTCCTGGCGCACCGTGTCTTCTCCGGTCCCGTTGATGCCCGCGAGGAGCGGCACGGCGTGCTCGCGCTCGACGGCAAGGTAGAGGTTCCCTTCGAGCATCTCCAGCGCGGTGGCGAACGCGGTGACGGTAAACGGCTGCTGCTTCACGAGCGATTGGAGGAGAGCGCGCGCGGCGCCGCTTTCGAGGCCTTTGAGGCGCCCGGCGATCTCGTTCGCCGTGTTCCAGCTTCCCTCGATCGTTTCCTCCGTGTATCCGGTCAACACCGTCGCCTCGCCGAGGCCCTGGCGGCCGTCCTGCGACTCGCATTCGACGACGACGGTGTCGAAGTGCTCGACCGGCCCGAAGGCGAGGCGGTAGGGCGCCTTGAGCGGGACGCGCAACCGCGTCAGTCGGATTCTCGCAACGCCGGTCATGTCCCGTTGCAGTCTAGGAAGGCCCTCGACGCGCCGTCAACCGGAGGATCGGCATGGCAACCGGAAAGTCCTGTACATGACTTTGCACGGCGCGCCGAGAGGCCCCCCGTGGACTCGCGCTAATCCCGGTGCTATGGTCTCCCGGCAGCCAGACTTCGGGACCGGCAGAGGAGGGGGCGCTATGTTCGGCAAGCACGGTTGGCGGATTGGCCCAAGGGACGTCGTATCGGCGCTGATGCTCGCGGTGGTGGTCGCGGCGCTCCAGCCCTCGAGCGCAACGGCGCAGGAGAAGCTGCGCATGCGCATCCAGGCGGCCGTGCCCTCCGGGGCGATGTCCTTCGAGATGCTGCAGCGCTTCGGCAAGCGCGTCGAAACGATGTCGGGCGGGCGCCTGCAGGTGCAGGTGTTCGGGGCGGGCGCCATCGTGCCCTCGCCGCGCATCCTCGATGCCGTGGACCGCGGCGTCCTCGAAGCGGGCTTCGCCTGGCCCCAGTACTGGGCGGGCAAGCACGCCGCCGCCGCGCTCTTCAGCAACACGCCCATCTGGCCGATGGCCGGGCTGGACGAGATGACGCACTTCGCGTGGATGTACGAGCACGGGGGCGACCAGATGTACCACGAGCTGCTGCAGAAGATCATCGGCGTCGACGTGGTGTCGGTGTTCGTGACGCCCTCGGGCTGGCAGCCTCTCGGCTGGTTCAAGACGCCCATCAAGAACATGGCGCAGTTCCAGCGCCTCAAGTACCGCTCGCCCCCGGGTCTGGCGGGCGAGATCTTCAAGGAAGCCGGCATCACGGCGGTGTTCATGCCGGGCGAGGAGATCATCCCGGCCGCCGAGCGCGGCGTGATCGACGGCGCCGAGTGGATCAACCCGGTGGAGGACGCGCCGTTCGGCTTCCAGCAGGTCTTCAAGCACTACCACCTCGCCAGCATCCACCAGTTCATCGACGTCGGCGAGATCGTGATCAGCGGCAAGTTCTGGGCGAAGCTGACGCCCGACATGCAGGAGATGGTCCGCACGGCCGCGAAGGCGACGATGATGGACACGTACACCGCCGACATCGCGCGTAACGCCGCGGAGCTCAGGAAGCTGCGCGCAGGCGGGGTGACCGTCTCGCCCACGCCGCCCGACGTGCACGCGGCGCTGATGCAGGCGGCGCAGCGGGTGCTGCAGAAGCATTCTGCGAAGGATCCGTTCTACAAGAAGGTAGTCGACTCGCAAACCGAGTTCGCCCGCGCCATGCAGCCCTGGTGGGGCCAAGTGCTGCGCATCTACCAGGACCTGTCGAACGATGCGGTCATCAAGTAGGGCGCGCCGAGTAGCCTTGGGTTGACAGGGCAGCCACCCGCACCGCTCGGCTCGCTGATCCGGGCGCTCGACGCCTTCGCCGAGCGCACCGGCTGGCTCGTCGCCTGGCTCATCGTGCCCCTGGCCGGCGCGATGGTGTACGAGGTGGTCGCGCGCTACTTCTTCCGCGCGCCGACCGTATGGGCGCAGGACCTGAGCTACATGCTCTATGGCGCGCTGTTCATGCTCGGGGGCGCCTACACGCTGCGCCATGGCGGCCACATTCGCACCGACTTCCTCTACAACAAGCTCGGCGTGCGCGGACAGGCGTTCATCGACGCGGTCGCCTACCTGTTCTTCTTCTTCCCCGGGTTCGGGGTCTTCCTGTGGTTCGGCTGGGGGTACTTCCTCGAGTCCTGGCGCCTCGACGAGCGCGCCATCAGCCCTTGGAATCCGCCGATCTACCCCTTCCGCGCGGTGCTGCCGCTCGCCGCGGCGCTGCTCCTCATCCAGGGCGTCTCGGAGACGCTGAAGAGCCTCTACGCGCTCGCCAAGGGCCGCTGGCCGTGAGCCCTGAGGTGCTGGGTCTGTGGCTGTTCTTCGGCCTGTTCGTGCTGATCCTCGCCGGCTTCCCGATGGCCTTCACGCTCGTCTTCGTCGCGCTCCTCGCCGGGCTGATCGGCGTCGGGCCGCAGGCCTTCGACCTCATGATCGTGCAGTTCGAGAGCACGATGGAGTCCTCGACGCTGGCGGCGATCCCGCTGTTCATCTTCATGGGGCTCATCCTCGAGCAGGCGGCGCTGATGGAGCGGCTGTTCAAGGCGTTCCAGCTGCTGTTCGCGCCCCTGCGCGGGTCGCTGTACCTGGCGGTGCTCATGACCGCGACGGTGTTCGGCATGGCGACCGGCATCGTCGGCGCCTCGGTCACCGTGATCGGCCTGATGGCGGGCAGGGTGATGCAGAAGGCCGGCTACGACACGCGGCTCTCCGCGGGAGCGATCACCGCGGGCGGCACGCTCGGCATCCTCATACCGCCCAGCATCATGCTGATCGTGCTGGGGCCGATCCTGCGCGTGTCGGTGCTCGATCTCTTCGCGGCGGCGGTGATGCCGGGCCTGCTGCTCGCTTTCCTGTTCACGGCGTACTGCCTGGTGCGCAGCTTCCTGCAGCCGCAGCTGGGTCCCGCGCTGCCGCTGGCGGAGCGGGCGCCCTCGTTCGCCCATATCCTCAAGGAGCTGGTGGTGGGCGTCGTGCCGCTCGCGGTGATCATCGTTGCGGTGCTCGGCAGCATCATGGGCGGCCTCGCCACGCCGACCGAAGCGGCGGCCATGGGGGCGTCCGGCTCCTTATGCCTGGTGGCGGCCTACCGGCGCCTGACCTGGGCGGCATTGCGCTACGCCATGCTGAAGACGCTGCAGACTTCCAGCATGGTGCTGTTCCTCATCGCGGCGGCCAACTATTTCGGCGCAGTCTTCTCCATCCTGGGCACGCCGTTCCTGATCACCGAGTGGCTGCTGGGGCTCGGACTTCCTCCCAACGCGCTGCTGCTCGTGCTTCTCGCGGTCGTCTTCGTGCTGGGCTGGCCGCTCGACTGGGCGCCGATCGTGCTGATCTTCGTCCCGATCATGATTCCCGCCATCAAGGCGCTCGACGTCAACATGGTCTGGTTCGGCACCCTCGTCGCCGTCTGCCTGCAGACGGCGTGGCTGACGCCGCCGATGGCCCTTGCTGCGTACTTCCTGAAAGGCGTCATGCCGGAGTGGGACCTGAGAGACATTTACCTGGGCATGCTGCAGTTTCTCGGGCTGCAGATCGCGGGCCTGCTGCTGGTGATCGCATTCCCGCAGATCGCGCTGTGGCTGCCGAGCGTTCTCTACAGTCGCTGAGGGGTGCGCTCGTGCCAGTCGGTCGCCGACTGGTAAGCGTCCGCGATGCGAAACAGGCGCTTTTCCTGGAGCCGATCGCCTGCGAGCTGCATGCCGATCGGCAGGCCCTGCCGGCTGAAGCCGCACGGGACCGAAATCGCGGGCAGCCCGGCAAGGCTGAACGGGCTCATGAAGTGGCGCTGCCGGTCGAAGGCTTCCGCCGGCGCATCGAGCTTCGGCGTAGCCGTCGCGAGGACCGGCGTTGCCAGCGCATCTGCGTGCGAGAAGACCGCCCGGATGGCCGCCGTGGCGCGCTCGCGCAGCGCGAGGGCAGCGCGATAAGCCTGCTCGGGGATCTTCATGCCGCGCTCGAGATTGGCGCGCACCACCGGGCCGAACACCTGGTCGCGGTCGGGGCGGCTGCGCCACTGCTCGCCGAGGACCTGGTGGAACTCGTACAGCATGATGTCCATGAACGCCGCCGAGACGGATTCGTCGGCAAGCGCAGGCGCCGCCACTTCCCGTACCGACGCCCCGCAGTCCGCAAGGCGGTCGAGCGCGGTCCGCACCGCATGCTCGACATCGGCGTCGACGCCGCGAAACGAATAGTCGCGGATTACGCCGATGCGCGTGCCCGTGATCTCGCCGGTCGGGCCGCTCGCGCCGTCTCCGGCCATGGCCCCGAACAGGAGCGCGCAATCGCGCACGGTGCGCGCGAGTGGCGCCACGGTGTCGAAGCTGAAGGAGCGGGAAAAGCATCCCCGGCCTGAAACGCGTCCCAGCGTCGAGCGGATGCCGACGCTGCCGGTGCAGGCGGCGGGAATGCGGATGGAGCCGCCCGTGTCGGTGCCGACGCCCGCCAGGGCGATGCCGGCGGCCACCGCAGCCGCCGTGCCGCTCGATGAGCCGCCCGGCGAGTGGTCGAGCGCCCAGGGGTTGCGTACGTCGCCATAGGCGGCGTTCTTGCCGGAAGTGCCCGCCGCGAACTCGTTCATGTTCGTCTTGCCGAGCATGACCGCGCCGGCAGCGGCGAGTCGCTCCACGACCTCGGCGTTGGCGCCGGGGATGCGCTCTGCGAACAAGCGCGATCCCATGGTGGTCCTCACGCCTGCCGTGTCGAGGCAATCCTTGTAGACGATCGGTATGCCATGCAGCCGACCTCGATCGGTACCCGCGCGCAGCTCCTGCTCGAGCGCTTGCGCCCGCGCCAGCGCGGCGTCGGCCGTTATGGTGAGAAAGGCATTCAGCCTGGGCTGCAGCGCGTCGATGCGCTCCAGGCACGCATGCGCGAGGCGGGTGCAGGTGAGCTCTCCCGTGCGCAGGCGCTGCGCGGCTTCGTCGATGGACACGGGCAGCTTCATGGGCGATGAGAATAAGGCATGATGTCGCCCGATGAAATTCGGCGTGCGATTGGCGGTGCAGGGGGAGATGGGCGCGCCCGGGGCGGGCTTCGACTACGCCCGGCAGATGGCGCTCGAGGCCGAGGCGCTCGGCTTCGACAGCGTGTGGCTGCCCGACCACGTGATCAATGCGCACATGCAAAAACGCACGCCGATGCTCGAGAACTGGACGGTGCTCTCCGCGCTCGCGGTGCTGACGAAGAAAGTGAAGCTCGCCGGCCATACCTTCAACAACTCGCTGCGCCATCCGGCCGTCTTCGCCAAGATGGCCGCGACGCTCGACGTCATTTCCGGCGGGCGCGTCATCTATTCGCTCGGCTCGGCGTGGTTCGAGCATGAATCCAGGAGCTACGGGCTGCCGTGGGACGCGCACGCGGACCGGGTGGCGCGACTGCGGGAAGCGCTGGAGATCGCCAGGGCGCTCTGGACGCAGAGCGAGGTGAGCTATCAGGGCCGGTTTTACGCGCTCAGCGGCGCCCATCTGGAGCCCAAGCCGGTGCAGAAGCCGCACATCCCGATCTGGGTGCCCGGCGATTCGGAGGCCACGCGGCGCCTCGCGGCCGATATGGCGGACGTCTGGTTGACGTATTCCAAGGCGCCGGAAGTGATCGGCGAGTGGATCGAGGATATGACGCGACGCCGCGGCGGCACGCGCCTGCCGATGGCCGTTTCCACCGTTTCGCTCGCCGGCCTGCCGCAAGCGGAGGTGGAGCGTTGGAGCGTGCTGTACGCGAAGGAGCGGGAGCACCGCTTTGCCGTTCCGCCTACCCCCGCAGATGTGCTGAACGAGAACCTCTGGGGCACGCCGGGGCAGTGCATCGAGCGCGTGCGCCGCTACCAGGCGCTCGGCGTCGAGCACCTGATCATCCAGCCCATTCCGCCGCTCGAGGGAATGCGCCATTTCGCGGCCGAGATCCTTCCCGCCCTGGCATGAGCGCCGGCACCCTGCACGCCGAGATCAAGCGCCGCATCGTCGTTGCGCTGGGCGAGGGCCGCTGGAAGCACGGCCAGGCGATTCCGAGCGAGCAGGCGCTCGCCCGGCGCTTCAAGGCGAGCGTCGGCACGGTGCGGCGGGCGGTGTCGGAGCTCGTCGCGGAGAACGTGCTCGTGCGCCGGCAGGGCAGCGGCACCTACGTCGCGAGCCATACCCGCGACTACATGCTGAGCGTGTTCTTCTGGATCGTGGACGAAAAGGGCCGCAAGGAGCTGCCGCGCGTGGAAGTATTGTCGTACCGACGCGCGCGCGCCGACGCGGCGACGGCCGCCCGGCTGCGGCTGCCGCCCGGCGCGCCGGTCATCCGGGTGCGGGCGCTGCAGCGCATCGGCGGCCGGCCGATGATGGTCGACGACATCCGCATGCCGCAGGCGCTGTTCCCTGCCTTGAACGAGCCGATGTTTCGCAGCCGTGACGGAACGATCTACGGGTTTTTCCAGGAACGCTTCGGCATCACCGTGGTGCGCGTGGTCGAGCGGTTGCAGGCCCGGGCGGCGGGCGCGGCGGTGAGCGCGGCGCTCGCCGTGCCGGGCGGCGCGCCGGTCCTGCGCATCGAGCGCACGGCGTACACCTATGGCGACGTGCCGGTGGAGACCCGGGTCCGCTATGTGAACACCGCCCGGCTGGCCTACCTCAGCCAGCTCGGCCGGCGCTGAGAGAAGATACAATCGGAGTTCTCCCCATGGGCGCCGAACCGCGCAAGGAAGCGTTGCATCCAGAGGCCCGCGAGGCGGTCGCCGCGCTCGTCGCCCGTGCGAGAAAGGCGCAGGCCGCCTACGAGCGCTGCAGCCAGCAGCAGGTCGACGAAGCCGCCACCGCCGCCGGCTGGGCCATCATGAAGCCCGAGAACAACCGGCGGCTCGCCGAGCTGGCGGTGCGCGACACCGGGCTGGGCGACGTTGCCGACAAGGTCGCCAAGAACCACCGCAAGACGCTCGGGCTGCTGCGCGACCTGCAGGGCGTGCGCACGGTCGGCGTGATCGCGGCGTATCCGGAGAAGGGCGTGACGGAAATCGCGCGCGCGGTCGGCGTGGTAGCCGCGATCACGCCGTCGACGAACCCGGGGGCGACGCCCGCGAACCAGATCATCAACGCGCTCAAGTGCGGCAATGCGATCATCCTCGCGCCTTCGCCCAAGGGCTATTCCACCTGCGCGCTGCTGCTGAAGTTCATCCACGAGGAATTCGCGAAGATCAAGGCCAATCCTGATCTCGTCCAGGTGCTGGCCGCCCCGGTCACCAAGGAGGCCACCCATGAGCTGATGCGCCAGTGCGACCTCATTGCCGCCACGGGATCGCAGTCGAACATCCGCGCCGCGTACTCCAGCGGCAAGCCGGCCATCGGCGTGGGGCAGGGCAACGTGGTGTCGATCGTCGACAAGAGCGCCGACCTCGCGGATGCCGCGGAGAAGATCGCGCGCTCGAAGACCTTCGACAACGCGACCAGCTGCTCTTCGGAGAACGCGGTCGTGATCCTCGCGCCGGTGTACGAGGCGATGCTCGCGCAGCTCGCCGCGCAGGGCGGGGTGCTGCTCGACGCCGGCGGGAAAGAGAAGCTGCAGGCGGTGATGTTTCCCGGCGGCAAGCTCTCGGCGTCGACCACCGCGCAGTCGGCGGCGCGCATCGCCGAGCTCGCCGGCCTGCGGATCGACGCCCGGTTCCTCATGGTCGAGGAGACCGGCGCCGGACCCGCGCACCCGTTCTCCGGCGAGAAGCTCGCCCCGGTGCTCGCGGTGTACCGGGCGGCCGACTTCGACGAGGCGTTCGCGCTCACGCGCCGGATCTACGACTATCAGGGCAAGGGCCATTCGGTCTCGCTGCACAGCCGCGACGAGGCGCAGGCGATGCGCCTCGGGCTCGAGCTGCCGGTGGCGCGCGTGATCGTGAACCAGGCGCATTGCATCGCTACCGGCGGCAGCTTCGACAACGGCCTGCCGTTTTCCCTGTCGATGGGCTGCGGCACCTGGGGCGGCAACAGCTTCTCCGACAACATGCATTGGCGCCACTTCCTCAACATCACGCGCATCGCGCGCGTCATCCCCGAGAGGGTTCCGGCCGAAGACGAGATGTTCGCCGCGTATCACGCCCGCTACGGCAGGTAAGTCTTGGATTTCGAGGAAGCCGAGGCCAAGGAGCTGCTCCGGCAGGCAGGCATCCCCGTGCCGCCGGGCGAGCTGTGCCGGGATGCGGAGGCGGCGGCGGCCGCGGTGAGCCGCCTGGGGCGCTCGGCCGTCAAGGCGCAGGTGCCCTCGGGCAAGCGCGGAAGAGCGGGCGGCATCCGCCTGGTGGACGACCCGGAGCAGGCTCGAAGCGCGGCGCGCGCCATCCTCGGCATCGAGATCGCCGGCCACCGCGTAGAGCGGTTGCTGGTCGAGAAATGCGCGAACATCGCGCAGGAGCTTTACGCCGCGGTGCTGAACGACGCCGCGACGCGCGCGCCGATGATCCTGTTCTCTACAGCCGGAGGCATGGACATCGAGGAGATCGCGGCGCAGAAGCCCGAGAGCATGGTGCGCATCCCGGTGGACATCGCGCGCGGCCCGGCCCTGTCCGGGAAGCTAGACCAGGACGTCGCGGATCTCGTGTCCCGCCTTTATTCCTTGTACCTGCAGACCGATGCCGAGCTCCTGGAGGTGAATCCGCTGGTGCGGCTGAAGGGCGGCGGGCTGCTGGCGCTCGACTGCAAGCTCACCGTCGACGATGCGGCGCTGTTTCGCCAGCCGGCGCTCGCCGGCAAAGGCGCGCGCGAGAAGCTCACGGAGCTCGAACGGCGCGGGCGCGAGCTGGGCCTGAAGTACATCGAGCTGCCGGGCGACGTCGGCGTGCTCGCCAACGGCGCGGGGCTCACCATGACCACCATGGACGTGATCGAGCATTGCGGCGGCGCGCCGGCGAACTTCCTGGAGATCGGCGGGGACGCCTATACCAAGGCGGAGGGCGCGCTCGGCCTGGTGCTCGCCAACCCGCGGGTGAAGAGCATCATCATCAATTTCTGCGGCGCGTTCGCGCGCACCGACGTCATGGCCGGCGGCGTGGTCGAAGCCTGGGAGAAGCTCAAGCCCGGCCTGCCGGTGTTCTTCTCGGTGCACGGCACCGGCGAGGAGGCGGCGGTCGCGCTCATCCGCCAGCGCCTCGGGCGCGAGCCTTACGACCGCATGGAGGACGCGGTGCGCGCGGCGGTGGAGGCGGCGAAGTGATCGTCCGGCGCGGCGACCGTGTGGTCGTGCAGGGCATGACCGGGCGCCAAGGCGGCTTCTGGACCGAGAAGATGCTCGCCTACGGCACGCGCATCGTGGCCGGCGTGAATCCCAAGCGCGCCGGCGAGACGCACGTCGGCGTGCCGGTGTTCGCCTCGGTGCGCGATGCCGCGCAAAAGCTGGGCGGCGTCGATGTGTCGGTGATGTTCATCCCGCCGGCCGCCGCGCTCGCCGCCGCCGAGGACGCCATCGGCGCGGGCGTGCGCCTGCTGGTGGTGCTGACCGAGCACATCCCCGCGCACGACGTCATGCGCATGCACGCACTCGCGGCCGCTGCCGGCTGCCGCATCGTCGGTCCCAACACGGCGGGGCTGGTGACGCCGGGCGAGGCTTTCGCAGGCATCATGCCCGCGTTCAACCCGCGCGTTTTCCGGCCCGGCAAGATCGGCGTCATCTCGCGCAGCGGCAGCCTCGGCACGCTCGTCTGCCTGAACCTCGTCGATGCCGGCCACGGCCAGTCGGCGTTCATCGGCATCGGCGGCGACCCCATGCTCGGCACGACCGTGACCGACGCATTGCGGGCGCTGGAAGCCGACGAGCGCACGGCCGCGATCGTGCTCGTGGGCGAGATCGGCGGCACGATGGAGGAGGACGCCACCGAGATCATCAGGACCCTGCGCAAGCCGGTCGTCGCCTTCATCGCCGGGCGGGCCTCGCCGCCGGGCAAGAAGATGGGCCACGCGGGGGCGATCGTGATGGGCAGCCGGGGCAGTCATGCGAGCAAGCGCCGGGCACTCGAGTCGGCGGGCGTGCGCGTGGTGGATACGCCGGCGGCTGTGGCCGGGGCGTTGTAGCATTGCGCCGTGATCGAGCGCGGCCACCACGACATGGGCGGCTTGCCCGCCGGCAAGGTCAAACCCGCCGGGCACGCGTACGCCGACTGGGAGCTGCGCGTGGACGCGCTGATGATGCTGCTCACCGGCGTCACCGGTATGAAAAAGCGCATGACCGTGGACGAGCTGCGCAAGAACATCGAATCGCTGCCACCCGCCGACTACGACAAGATGGGCTATTACGAGCGCTGGGTGATCTCGCTCACCCAGACCATGATCCAGCGCGGCGTGATTACGACTGACGAGCTGGCGCGCAAATTGGCGGAGGTGCAGAAGCGTGCCTGACGCTAAATACCGCACTGGAGACAGAGTTCGTGTACGCAAGGCGGCACCCCTCGGGCACATCCGCACGCCGTTCTACATCCGCGGCCACAGTGGCGTGGTGGAGCGCATCTGCGGGGCGTTTCCCAACCCCGAGGAGCTCGCGCAGCAACGCGACGGCCTGCCGGCGCAGCCGCTCTACCGCGTGCGCTTCAAGCAGAAGGACGTGTGGCCCGGCTATCGCGGCCATCGCGACGACGTCATCGAAATCGAGATCTTCCAGCACTGGATCGAGCAGTGAAAGCCGCCGGGCGTTACGAGCCGTATTCCTACTTCCAGCTGATGGAAGTGAGCCTGCGCGAGCTGCTGGTGGAGAAGGGCATCGTCACCGAGGACGCGATCGCGGGCGCGATGGCCGCCATGCGCGCGCGCGGCCCGGAGCGCGGCGCGGCGATGGTGGCGCGCGCCTGGACCGATCCGGCCTACAAGGCGCGCCTGCTGGAGAACGGCAGCCGCGCCGCCGAGGAGCTCGGCTTCGAGGTGCCCGGCCTCAAGCTGATCGTGGTCGAGAACACGCCGCAAACGCACAACGTCATCGTCTGCACGCTGTGCTCGTGCTACCCGCGCATGCTCCTCGGGTTGCC
>JBBDXL010000125.1:0-21468 GCA_040902335.1 Burkholderiales bacterium | reverse complement strand
ACGCCAACAGCTACTTCTGGACCGGCAAGACCTTCGCCGCGCAGTACTTCACCGCCGTGCCCTTCGGACTCAATTTCCAGGGCATGAACGGGTGGCTGTACGACGGCGGCGGCATCCCGCTGTGGCACGAGGTGTACGCGCCGTTCGGCATGGTGGCTTTCCCCTGCGGCAACACCGGCGTGCAGATGACCGGGTGGTTCAGGAAGGAGATCAAATCGATCGAGGACTTCAAGGGCCTGAAAATGCGCATCCCCGGCCTGGCGGGGAAGGTCTATGCGACCCTCGGCGTGGACGTGAAGCTGCTGCCGGGCGGCGAGATCTTCCCCGCGCTGGAGCGCGGCGTGATCGACGCCGCCGAGTTCGTAGGTCCCTATCAAGACCGGCGCCTGGGCCTGCAGAAGGCGGCGAAGTTCTACCACACCACCGGTTGGCACGAGACGGCCACCGTGTCCGAGCTGCTCATCAGCAAGGCGGCGTGGGAGAAGCTGCCCAAGGATCTGCAGGCGATCGTAGAAAACGCCTGCGCCGCCTGCAACGTGATCAGCGAGGCGTGGTGCCAGCGCACCAACGCTGAGGCGATGGAGGACCTGGTGAAGAACCAGGGCGTGACCGCCATGCCGCTGCCCGACGCGGTGGTCAGGCGCCTGCGCGAAGTGACCCAGCAGGTGCTGGCCGACGCGATCGCCAAGGACCCGCTGACGAAGAAGGTGCACCAGTCCTACATGGCGTTCAAGGCCAAGTACGACAGCTGGGCGGGCTACAGCGAAGCCGTGTATCACAGCGTGATCCGTGGCTGAGCGCGGGCTCCAGGCCCGCATCGAGCGCTTCGTCGACCGGGTCGGCCGGGCCGTGTCCTGGCTGGCCCTGGTCATCGTCGCGCTCATGTCGGTCAACGTGGTCCTGCGCTACCTGTTCAGCATCGGTTCGGTGTGGGCGCAGGAGCTGGAGTGGCACCTGCTGGTGCCGCTGATCCTCTTCGGCAGCTCCTACGCGCTGCGCCACGGCGAGCACGTACGTGTGGACATCGTCTACGGGCGCTTCCCGCCGCGCGCCAAGGTGGCGGTGGATCTGGTTTCTTCCCTGCTCGTCGTCACCATTTCCGCGCTGTTCATCTGGTTCTCGCTGCATTACGTGCAGCAGGCGTACGTCATCGACGAGGGTTCGCCCGATCCGGGCGGCCTGCCGCACCGATACTTATTGAAGGCGCTGCTACCGATCGGTTTCGCGCTGCTGCTGGCGCAGGGCGTGGCGGGCGCGCTGGGCAGCCTGCACCGGCTGCGCCGGGACTTGCCATGAGCGGCACCGAGATCCTCGCCCTGCTGATGCTGGCGGCGTTCTTCGTGCTGCTGATGGCGGGGGTGCCGGTCGCGTTGACGCTCGCCACCGCCGGCTTCGTGTTCGGCCTGCTCGGCTTCGGCACGGGATTGTTCAACCTGGTGCCCGCGCGCATCTACGGCGTGGTCACCAATTACCTGTGGCTGGCGATCCCGCTATTCGTGTTCATGGGCGTGATGCTCGAGAAGTCTCGCCTGGCCGAGGATCTGCTCGATGTCGTGGGCCATCTCGCGGGGGGCCTCAAGGGCGGCATGGCACTCGGTATCATCCTGGTCGGCGTGCTCATGGGCGCCACGACCGGCATCGTAGGCGCTACCGTGGTCACGCTCGGCCTGCTGACCCTGCCGACGCTCATGCGGCGCGGCTACCACCCCGGCGTGGCCACCGGAGCGATATGCGCCTCGGGCACGCTCGGCCAGATCATCCCGCCGAGCCTGGTGCTGATCCTGCTCTCCGACATCCTGCAGCTCTCGGTCGGCACGCTGTTCGCCGCCGCGGTGATGCCGGGGCTGCTGCTGGCGGCGCTGTATTGCGCCTACGTGGTGATCCTCGGCATCGTGCGCCCGGACCTGGTGCCGGCGGTGCCCAAGGCGGAGCGCGACTCCCTGCCGCGCGCCGAACTGTGGAAGCGCTTCTTCCTGGTGGTGCTGCCGCCGCTCGCCCTGGTGCTGTCGGTGCTGGGCTCGATCATCGGCGGCGTCGCGGCGCCCACCGAAGCCGCCTCGATGGGTGCGCTGGGCTCGATCCTGGTCACCGCCGTCGCCGGCCGGCTGTCGTTCTCCGTGTTGAAGGACACCGTCCAGACCACGACCAAGATCACCGCGATGGTGATGTTCATTCTGATCTGCGCGCAGGTGTTCGCGCTCGCGTTCCGCGGCCTGAACGGGGAACGGCTGATCGAGGACCTGTTCGAGCTCCTGCCCGGGGGCGTGGCGGCCGACATCTGGTTCCTGATGCTGCTGATCTTCGTGCTCGGCTTTTTCATCGAATGGATCGAGATCAGCTACATCGCGGTGCCGCTGTTCCTGCCGGTGTTCGCGGCGCAGAATGTGGACCTGGTGTGGCTGGCGATGCTGATCTGCGTGAACCTGCAGACGTCCTTTCTCACGCCGCCCTTCGGCTGGGCGCTGTTCTTCCTGCGCGGCGTGGCGCCGCCCGGGATCCGTACACGCGACATCTATCTGGGCGTGCTGCCGTTCATCGCGCTGCAGGCCGTCGCCATCGTGGTGCTGTACTTCTATCCGCAGATCGCCCTGTGGCTGCCCAAGGCCATCGGCTGGTAGCGGCCGCGCTGCTCGCCGTCCTGGCGCTGCCGGCGGCGGCACAGATACAGCGCTCCGAGGCGCACGCCTTCCGCGTGGTCGAGCTCGTGCGCGGCCTCGAGCAGCCGTGGGCGCTCGCGTTCCTTCCCGACGGCCGCATGCTGGTGACCGAGAAGGCGGGGCGCCTGCGCGTCGTGAAGGACGGCCGCCTCGACCCGCAGCCGGTCGCCGGCCTGCCCGAAATCGCCGTCTACGGGCAGGGCGGCCTGATGGACGTGGCGCCGCATCCGCGCTTCAAGGAGAACGGCCTCGTCTACCTCTCCTTCGCCGCGCGCGGCGCCGACGGCGTCGGCACCGAAGTGGCGCGCGGGCGGCTCGCGGGCCACCGGCTGGAGGAAGTGCAGGTGATCTTCCGCCAGAGCCCGAAGGGCTCCACGGGGCGCCACTTCGGCTCGCGCCTCGTCTTCGATCGCCAGGGCTACCTCTACATCACGCTGGGCGACCGCGGCGAGATGGAGCGCGCGCAGAAGCCCGGCGACCACGCCGGCTCGGTGATCCGGCTGCACGACGACGGGCGCGTGCCCAACGACAACCCCTTCGCCGGCAGGCCGGGCTGGAAGCCGGAGAAGTACACGCTCGGCAACCGCAACCAGCAGGGCGCGGCGCTGCACCCGCAGACCGGCGTGCTGTGGACGCACGAGCACGGCCCGCAGGGCGGCGACGAGGTGAACGTGATCCGCGCCGGCGCCAACTACGGCTGGCCGGTGATCACCTACGGCGTGAACTACGGCATCGGCACGAAGATCGGCGAGGGCACGGCGAAGGCCGGCATGGAGCAGCCGGTGCACAAGTGGGTGCCCTCGATCGCGCCTTCGGGGATGGCGTTCTACACCGGGGACAAGTTTCCCAAGTGGCGCGGGAGCCTGTTCGTGGGCGCGCTCAAGGCGCAGCTGCTGGCGCGGCTCGAGCTCGAGGGCGAGAAAGTCGTGCGCGAGGAGCGGCTGCTGCAAGGCGTGCTCGGGCGCATCCGCGACGTGCGTGCCGGGCCCGACGGTTTCATCTACCTGCTCACCGACGAGTCGCGCGGCGTGCTGGCGCGGCTCGAGCCGGCGCCGTAGGGTGGGCCATCGGCCCACGTTACATCTGGTTACGACTGGTCATCAGCGCCTTACGCGCGCACAGCACACTGGCGCCGTACCCTCACCCCCGAAAGGAACGACCATGGAACAGAACACTGCCCAGAACCCGCGGCGCCGCTTCTTCAAGCTCGCCGCCTTGTCCACCGCCTTCGCCGGGCTGGCCGGAGCCGGCTTCGGCGCGCTGGCGCACGGCCGCCGCGGCGGCCGCGGGCCGATCGACCCGGCGCAGATGGAACAGCGCCTCGATCGCATGCTGAAGCACGCGTACGTCGAGATCGACGCCACGGAGGCGCAGAAGCAGAAGATCGACCCGATCGTGAAGCAGGCGGCCCAGGAGCTGCAGCCGCTGCGCGCCAAGGTGCGCGAGGCGCGGCGCGAAGGCATCAAGCTGTTCTCCGCCGAGAGCATCGACCGCGGCGCGTTCGAGCGCCTGCGCGTCGAGCAGATGGCCTCGGCCGATGCGGCTTCGAAGCGCTTCACGCAAGCGCTCTCCGACGTCGCCGAGGTGCTGACGCCCGAGCAGCGCAAGACGCTCGCCGCACGCTTCGCGCGTCGCGGGCGCGAACGCGGCTAGATGAGCTTCTGCTTGTTGAAGTAAGCCTTCCTCCAGCGGGCGACCGTTACCTTCTCGAACAGTCCTGCCTTCGAGAAGGGGTCGCCTGCGATGAAGGCCTCGGCCTCCTTGCGCTCGTCGGTGTCGACGAGGAACACGCTGCCGTGGCCGCCGGTGCCGTCGTCCGCGGTCAGCGCTCCAGCCGCCAGCAGCTTGTCCATGTTGGCCGTGAGATACTGCAAGTGCGTGTCGCGTATTTTGGCGCGCAACTCTGCGCTGTTCGGCTTGTCAGTCGTCAAGATGGCGTAAGGCACGGCGTCTCCTTTTCACGACAGGTCGGAAATATGAATACTAGACTCGCCGCAGGACTTCTCTTGTTTTGCATGACCGGCGCGATCGACGCGCACGCGGCGCACCCGCTGATCACCGAGGACACCGGCACGCAGGGCGCGGGGCGCTACCAGCTCGAGTTCTTCGCCGAGGAGCTCGAGGAGCGCGCCACGCGCCGGGACTTGGAGGTCTACACGGGCATACTGAGCTACGGCATCGCCGAGACCGCCGACGTGCAGGCGGGCGTGCCCTTGTACCGCAGCGGGCCGGACGGCGTCGGCGACGCCTCGCTCGACCTGAAGTGGCGCTTTTTCGAGCGCAATGCGCTGAGCTTCGCGTTCATGCCCGGCATCACGCTGCCCACCGGCGACGAGCGCGACGGGCGTGGCACCGGCAAGACCACCTGGGGCTCGCTCATCATCCTGTCGTACCAGCCCGGCGCCATCGGCGTGCATGCGCACGCCGGCTTCCGGCGCAACGAGAACAAGCTCGGCCAGCGCGAATCGCTGCGCCAGCTCGCGGCGGCCGCGACCTATCGCATCGGCGACGTGCGCTTCGTGGGCGAGCTCACGCGCGAGACCAACCGGGTGCCCGGCGGGGGCACCGTGCGCTACACCACCCTCGGCGCGATCTGGTCGATGACCCGCGACGTCGACCTCGATATCGGCTGGCGCAACGGCAACGGCAGCGCGCCGGTCGACGAGGCGCTGCTCCTCGGCGCCACGGTGCGCTGGTAGCGCGGCCTCAGCGCTCGACGACCCTCGCGATCACCGGGTAGTAGGCGCCGCGGCCATGAAGTCCTCCGTGCGCGCAGTATAGAATTCCCCGCTTTGCGCCACACTCCATGAACGAAGCCGTCCTGTCCGCCAGCCAGTGGATCGGCAAGCCTTTGCGCCGGCTCGAGGACGCGCGCCTGCTTACCGGGCAGGGCCGCTACACCGACGACGTGCGCCCCGCGGGCGCGCTGCACGTCGCGTTTCTGCGCTCGCCGCACGCGCACGCGCGCATCGCGAAGGTTGATGTTTCGGCGGCGCGTGCCGCGGCGGGCGTGATTGCCGTGTACACGGGCGCCGAGGTCGCCGCCGACGGGCTCGGGCCGGTGCCCTTCACGCACCTGCACAAGCGCCAGGACGGCACGCCGATCGTCGCGCCGCCGCGCATGCCGATCACCGCGGACGAGGCGCGCTTCGTCGGCGACGCCGTCGCCATGGTGGTCGCGGAAACCCGCCACCAGGCGCGCGACGCGGCGGAGCTGATCGACGTGGACTGGGAGACGCTCGACGCGATCGCCGATCTGCCGGGCGCCGCGCGCGCGGGCAACGCCGCGGCCTACTACCACGCGGGTGACACGGCGGCGCGCGAAGCGGCGTTTGCCGCGGCCGCGCACGTCGTGCGCATCCAGGTGGTGAACCAGCGCGTGGTGGCCAACCCGCTCGAGCCGCGCGCGCTCGCCGCGCAGTACGACGCGGCGCTCGGCCGCTACACGCTGTGGTGCCCGACGCAGAATGTGCATACCGTGCGTGCGCAGCTCGCCACCGTGCTGGGCGTGAAGGAGGAGGCGCTGCGTATCGTGAGCGCCGACGTGGGCGGCGGCTTCGGCGCGCGCGGCTACGCCTATCCCGAGCATGCCGCGCTGCTGTGGGCAGCGAAGAAGCTCGGCCGGCCCCTGCGCTGGCTCGCCGACCGTTCGGAGAACTTCCTCGCCGAGGTGCATGGCCGCGACAACCTCAGCGTGGCCGAGCTCGCGCTCGATGCCGGGCACCGCTTCACGGCGCTGCGCATCCGCACGCTCGCCAACATCGGCGCCTACATCTCCAACTTCGGCGCCGCGGTGCCGGCGATGTCGGGCGCGCGTGCGCCCACCGGCGTGTACGCGATTCCGGTGCTCGACCATGAAGTAAAGATGATGCACACGAACACCACGCCGGTGGACGCCTACCGCGGCGCGGGGCGCCCGGAAATGGGCTACCTGCTCGAGCGCCTGGTGGAGCGCGCGGCGCGCGAGACCGGCGTCGACCCGATCGAGCTGCGCCTGAAGAACCTGATCCCGGCTGCGCGCATGCCGTATGCGAACCCGGCCGGCTACACCTACGACTGCGGCGACTTCGAGAAGATGCTGCGTGGCGCGCTGCTGACCGCCGATTGGGACGGCTTTCCGAAGCGCAGGAAAGCGGCCGCCGCGCGCGGCCTGCGCTATGGGCGCGGGCTCGCCTGCTATGTCGAGATCACCGGCAGCGCGCGGCTCACCGAGACGGTGCGCATGATCGCCGCCGCCGACGGCACGCTGGAAGTGGATTCGGGCACGCAGGCGATCGGCCAGGGGCTGTGGACCTCGTATGCGCAGGTGGTGGCCGAGAAGCTCGGCATCGACCCGCAGGTGATTCGCGTGTTGCAGGGCGACAGCGACCTGCTCAAGGCGGGCGGCGGCGCCGGCGGCTCGCGCGGGCTGCAGGTCGGCGGCAGCGCCGCGCTGGCCGGCGCCATCGCGCTCATCGAGGCCGCGCGCCCGCTCGCGGCGCAGGCGCTCGAGGCCGCGGCCGCGGACCTCGAGTACGAAGAGGGGCGCTTTCGCATCGCCGGCACGGACCGCGGCATCGGCCTCGCCGAGCTCGCCGGGAAGCAACCGCAGCGGCGCATCATGTGCGAGCACACCGAGACTGCCAAGGGCCAGACCTGGCCGAACGGCTGCCAGGTCGCCGAAGTCGAGGTCGATCCCGAGACCGGCCTGGTGCGCGTCGCGCGCCACAGCGCGGTGGACGACATCGGGCGCGTCATCAACCCGCTGACTGCGGCCTCGCAGATCCACGGCGGCGTGGCGCAGGGGCTCGGCCAGGCGCTCTTCGAGCAATCGGTGTACGACGAGACCGGCCAGCTCCTCACGGGGTCCTTCATGGACTACGCCATGCCGCGCGCCGACGACATGCCCGACATGAGCACGCGCTTCGACGAGTCGGTGCCCACCGGGCAGAATCTCCTGGGCGCGAAAGGCGTGGGCGAGGCGGGCTACCACGGCGCCGTGCCCGCCATCGTCAACGCCGTGATCGACGCGCTCGGCGTGCAGGAGATCGACATGCCGCTCACGCCCGAGCGCGTGTGGCGCGCGCTGCAAGGAGCGTAATGGCTCAGTACGTGTACACGATGCGCCGGGTACAGAAGATCGTGCCCCCGAAGCGCGAGATCCTGAAGAACATCTCGCTCAACTTCTTCCCCGGCGCCAAGATCGGCGTGCTGGGCCTGAACGGCTCGGGGAAGTCGAGCCTGCTGAAGATCATGGCGGGCGAAGACACGAACTACGAGGGCGAAGTGGTGCGCATGCCCAACATCAAGGTGGGCTTCCTGCCGCAGGAGCCCGTGCTCGACCCGGGCAAGACGGTGCGGGAGACGGTCGAGGAGAGCCGGGGCGACCTCGCCGAAGCGAAGAAGCGCCTCGACGAGGTCTATGCCGCCTACGCCGAGCCCGACGCCGATTTCGACAAGCTCGCCGCCGAGCAGGCGCGGCTGGAAGCGCAGGTGAACGCTGCGGGCAGCGGGCAGGAGCTGGAGATCGCGGCCGACGCGCTGCGCCTGCCGCCCTGGGAGCAAAAGGTCGAGGTGCTCTCCGGCGGCGAGAAGCGCCGCGTGGCGCTGTGCCGGCTGCTGCTCTCCAGCCCGGACCTGCTGCTCCTCGACGAGCCCACCAACCACCTGGACGCCGAAAGCGTGGAGTGGCTGGAGCAGTTCCTGCTGCGCTTTCCCGGCACCGTGGTGGCCGTGACCCACGACCGCTACTTCCTCGACAACGCCGCCAGCTGGATCCTGGAAATGGACCGCGGGCGCGGCATTCCCTGGGAAGGCAACTATTCGTCGTGGCTGGAGCAGAAGCAAAAGCGCCTCGAGGTCGAGCAGAGCCAGGAAGTGGCGCGCATCAAGAGCATGAAGGCCGAGCTCGAATGGGTGCGCCAGAACCCGAAGGGCCGCCAGGCGAAGTCCAAGGCGCGCCTCACGCGCTTCGAGGAGCTGTCGCAGTACGAGCACCAGCAGAGGAACGAGACCCAGGAGATCTTCATCCCGGTGGCCGAACGCCTCGGCAACGAGGTCATCGAGTTCAAGAACGTCTCCAAGGGCTTCGGCGAGCGCCTGCTCGTCGACAAGCTCTCCTTCAAGGTGCCGCCGGGCGCCATCGTCGGCATCATCGGCCCCAACGGCGCCGGCAAGTCGACGCTGTTCCGCATGCTGATCGGCAAGGACGAGCCGGACTCCGGGAAGATTGCCATCGGCAAGACGGTGAAGCTCGCGCACGTCGACCAGTCGCGCGATGCGCTGCAGGGCGACAAGACGGTGTTCGAGGACATCTCGGGCGGCCAGGACAACATCACCGTGGGCAAATTCAACATGCCTTCGCGTTCCTACCTCGCGCGCTTCAATTTCCGCGGCGCCGACCAGCAGAAGCAGGTCGGGCAGCTCTCCGGCGGCGAGCGCGGGCGCCTGCACCTCGCCAAGATGCTGGTGCAGGGGGCGAACGTGCTGCTGCTCGACGAGCCTTCCAACGACCTCGACGTCGAGACGCTGCGCGCGCTGGAAGAGGCGCTGCTCGAGTTCGCGGGCAGCGTGCTCGTCATCTCGCACGACCGGTGGTTCCTCGACCGCATCGCCACGCACATCCTCGCTGCCGAGGACGAGTCGAAGTGGGTGTTCTTCGACGGCAACTACCAGGAGTACGAGGCCGACAAGCGAAAGCGCCTCGGCGAAGAGGCGGCGCGGCCGCACCGCATGCGCTACAAGCCGCTGGCAAAATAGGTGGGCGACTGGTAGAGGGTGTACGCATAGCGTAAGCTACGTTCGGGGGCCTTGCGGGAGGAAGGACTGATGGGGGCCGGCGGCGCGAGCCTGTTGGCGAACACGATGCGGCGCGCCATCCAGATGTGGCCCGCGTACGTCGTGCTCGCCTTCGGGCTGGCGGCCACATTCGTGGCCTGGCGCTACGCGGGGCAGCAGGTCGGCCGCGACGCCGAGGCCAAGTTCCGGCACGAGGTAGCGCAGGCCGTGGACGTGCTCGACCGGCACGTCCAGGACAACGTCTCCCTGCTGATCGGCCTGCGCGGCCTGTACTACGCCTCGGACGTTCTCGAACGCAGTGAATTCAGGCGCTATGTGGCGGGGTTCGACATGGCCCGGCGCTACCCCAGCGTGCGCGTTGTCGCGCTGGTGCGCCATGTCCCCGGACCTGAACAGGCCGCCTTCGAGGCGAGCGTGCGCCGCGACCGCAGCGTCGATCCGCGCGGCTATCCGAATTTCGCGATCAAGCCCGCGGGGGATCGCGAGGAGTACATGGTGGTGACCTACCTGGAGCCCTTCGCGGGCAACGAGGGCGCGTTCGGCCTGGACCTGCTCTCCGAGCCAGGGCGGCGCCCCACGATCGAGTACACGCGCGACTGGGGCCGGGTCACGGCCTCCGAGCCCCTGCGGCTCGTCGCCGATCCGCAGCGGCGGGTCTCGTTCACGCTGCGCATGCCGCTCTACCGCCTCGATCTTCCGACCGGTACCGTCGCGCAGCGGCGCGCCGCTTTCGCGGGCTTCGTCCTGTCGGCGATCCTGGTCGAGGACCTGATCCGCGCTTACCTGGGCACGCGCCTGGGCGTCGAATTCGACGTCGTCATTCACGATCTCGGTCTCGCTGGGGGCGCCGCGCCGGCGGCCGACCCCGTGCTGGTGTACGCGAGCCCGGGCGCGTCCGTGCGCGAAGGCCTGGACGAGGCTTCTTCCCCGCTGCAGCGGGTCGCGACACTCGATGTGGCGGGGCGCACCTGGCGTCTGCGATTCAGCGCCCCACGGGCCCCGTCGTACGGCGTCGGCGGGAATTTGCCAATGGTCGTCCTGCTGGGCGGACTGGTCACCAGCGGCCTGCTGTTCTGGGTCATGCTGGCGCAGCTGCTCGCGCGCCGGCGCGCGCTGCAGCTCGCCGAAAGCGCCACCACCCTGCGCGCCGCCGAAGGCCTGCGCGATCAGCTCGCCTTCATCCAGCAGCTGATCGAGGCGGTGCCTCAGCCCATCTTCTTCAAGGACGCCGAGGGGCGCTACCTCGGCGTGAATCGGGCGTGGGAGCAGTTCTTCGGCATCCCGCGCGAGAAATTCATCGGCAAGTCCGTGTTCGAGCTCTATCCGAACGAGCCGGATCTGGCGCGGCGCCACCACGCCAAGGATGCAGAGCTGTTCGCGAGCCCCGGCAGCCAGTCCTACGAAGCGGCGATCACCGACGCGCGGGGCAAGCTGCGCAATACGATCTACAACAAGGCGACCTTCAACGGCGTGGACGGGACGGTCGCGGGACTGATCGGCACGATCACCGACGTGACGGGCCTGAAGGAAGCGGAAGCGGCGCTGCGGGCGGGCGAGGCGCGCTTTCGCGATCTCACCGAGCTGTCGTCGGACTGGTACTGGGAGCAGGACGCGGACCTGCGCTTCACGCTGGTATCGTCGAAGATCCGCGAGTTCAGCATGGACGCGCAGATCGGCAAGACGCGCTGGGAGACGCCGGTCGAGGGCGTAAGCGAGGAGCAGTGGCGCGCGCACCGCGGCCTGCTCGAGGCGCGCCAGCCGTTCCAGGACTTCGTCTACCAGCGCCGCGACGTTCATGGCGAGCTGCGCACCATCAGCATCAGCGGCCGGCCGATCTTCGACGAGCAGGGCAACTTCCAGGGCTATCGCGGCAGCGGCCGCGACATCACACAGCAACGCCTGACGGAGGAAAAGATCCGCCACATGGCGCACCACGACGCGCTCACGCAGCTTCCCAACCGCCTGCTGCTGCAGGATCGCGTCGGCCAGGCGATCGCCAAGGCGAAGCGCAATGACGAGGTGCTGGCGCTGCTGTTCATCGACCTCGACCGCTTCAAGACGATCAACGATTCGCTCGGCCACGCGATCGGCGACCGGCTGCTGCAGGCCGTCGGCCGGCGCCTGCTCGCCTGCACCCGTGCCGCGGACACGGTGGCGCGCATCGGCGGCGACGAGTTCGTGGTCCTGCTCGGCGACCTCGACCGTCCCGAGACCGCGCGGCACGTGGCGCAGAAGGTGCTCGAGGCGCTGGCCGAGCCGCTGACGCTGGACAATCACGCCTTGCAGGTCACCCCCAGCATCGGCATCGCCGCTTATCCGGCCGACGGCGAGGAGGTCGAAACGCTGATGCGCAACGCCGACACTGCCATGTATCACGCCAAGCAGGTGGGGAGGAACAATTTTCAGTTCTTCACGCAGGCGATGAACGAGGCCGCGCAGCAGCGGCTGCAGCTGGAAGCCGACCTGCGGTACGCCGTCGAGCGCGGCGAGCTCGTCCTGCTGTACCAGCCGCAGTTCGACCTGCGCTCGGGCGGGATCGTCGGCTTCGAGGCGTTGGTGCGCTGGCGCCACCCGCAGCGCGGCATGGTCCCGCCCTCCGAGTTCATCCCGGCCGCGGAGGAAACCGGCCTGATCGGGGCGATCGGCGAATGGGTGCTGCGCGCGGCCTGCGCGCAGGCCATCGCCTGGCAAGGGGCCGGGCATACCAAGCTGCAGGCGGCGGTGAATTGCTCGGCGAAGCAGTTCCAGGAGGACGGCTTCGTCGCCCTCATCGACGACATCCTGCGCAGTAGCGGCATGCCCGCGCAGCGCCTGGAGCTGGAGATCACCGAGAGCGTCATCATCCATCACACGGCGGCGGTCAACGCCCGCTTCCAGGCGCTCGAAGACATGGGCGTACGCATCTCGATCGACGACTTCGGCACCGGCTATTCGAGCCTGAGCTACCTGAAGCGCCTCCCGATCCACCAGCTGAAGATCGACCAGTCGTTCGTGCGCGACATCGGCACCGATCCGAACGACGCCGCGATCGTGAGCGCCATCGTCACCATTGCGCACGCGCTCGGCCTCGAGGTGGTCGCCGAGGGCGTGGAGACCGCCGAGCAGCTCGCCTTCCTGCGCGCCAAAGGCTGCGACGTGGCGCAGGGCTATCTGTTCAGCAGGCCGCTGCCCGCCGAGGAATTCGGCCGCCTGCTGGCGGAGTGGACCCCGCAGGCCGCGGTCGCACCGACGGCGTGACGTAGGGTGGGCCAACGGCCCACCGTACGGATTACGCCCGCGCGGCGATGTTGCGCAGCTCGCGCATCGCCACCGACGCCATCGCCAGATCGAGCGTCTGCTGCGTGCGCAGATCGGCGTGCACCTGGCGGAAGCGCTCGAGCAGCGCCCGGTTGGCGTCTTCCCAGGCCGCGATGGCCTGCCGCGCGTCGTCCGCGGCGCCGGCGCCGCGCAGCGCATCCGCCGTCAACTGGCGCTGCATGCCCGCGAGGTCGTCGCGCAGCGCCGCCTTGGCGAGCGCTTGCCAGTGGCTCTCCGCGGGCAGCGTGGCGATGCGCTCGCGCAGCCACGGGAATTCGAGCTTGCCGCCGAGCTCGAAATACGCCCGTGCCACGGCGCCGACGTCGCGGCCGAGCACCTCGCCCACCTCGACCAGGTCGAGCGCCGCGGGCAGCGTGTCGAGCCCGGCGACGCGCGCGGCGAGCGCGCCCGGCACGCCGGCCTCGCAGTAGCGTGCCTTCGCCGCATCGTAGGTTTGGCGCGCACTTGCGGCGAGCGCGTCGGGCAGCAGGGCTTCGAGCGCCTCGACGCCCGGGCGAAAGTACGCGATGGCCGCGGCGACTCCGGCCAGGTGCTTGCGGTTGCGCAGCAGCCACAGCGTCGAGCGCACGATCAGGCGCCCCGCGTCGAGCAGCATGCCGCTCCGCACCTCGTCGGGCACCCTGGGCTCGAGCGCCTCGACCTGCTGCCAGAACGCCACCATGCCGTAGGCCTCGCGCGTCACCATGTAGGCGCGCACCACCTCCACGGTGCTCGCGCCGGTCTCCTCGCGCATGCGGTGCACGAAGGTGCTGCCGACGCGGTTCAGCATGCTGTTGGTGACGTGCGTGGCGATGATCTCGCGCCGCAGCGGGTGCGCCTGGATGTGGCGCGCGTAGCGCGCGCGCAGCGGCTTTGGGAAGTAGCGCTCGAGCGCCGCGGCGATGGTCGGCTCGTCCGGGATGTCGCTCGCGAGCAGCTCGTCGTAGATCTGCATCTTGGCGTAGGCGAGCAGCACCGCGCGCTCGGGCGCCGTGAGCCCGAGCCGCGCCGTCTTGCGCTCGGCGATCTCGTCCTCCGCGGGCAGGAACTCGATGGCGCGGTTCAGCCGCCCGGCGCGCTCCAGCGCGCGGATGAAGCGCGCCTGCTGCTCGAGCAGCTGCGGCGCGACGCGCCCGGCGACCGACAGGCTCTGCGTCTGGAACACGTTGTCGCGCAGCACCAGCGCGGCCACCTCGTCGGTCATGTCGGCGAGCAGGCGGTTCCTCTGCTTGAGCGTGAGCTCGCCCTCGCGCACCGCGGCATCCAGCAGGATCTTGATGTTCACTTCGTGGTCGGAGCAGTCGACGCCGGCGGAATTGTCGATGGCGTCGGTGTTGACGTGCCCGCCCGCCAGCGCGTACTCGATGCGCCCGAGCTGGGTGAGGCCGAGGTTGCCGCCCTCGGCGAGCACCTTGCAGCGGAGCATCCGGCCGTCGACGCGCAGCGCGTCGTTGGCGCGGTCGCCCACCTGCGCGTGGCTCTCGCGGCTCGACTTGACGTAGGTGCCGATGCCGCCGTTGTAGAGCAGGTCGACCGGCGCCTTGAGGATCGCGCTCACCAGCTCGGCCGGGGCGAGCGCTTTCGCCTCGACGCCGAGTGCGCGCCGCGCTTCGGCCGAAAGTGGGACCGACTTCGCGCTGCGCGGCCACACGCCGCCGCCTTTCGAGATGAGCTTGGCGTCGTAGTCGGCCCAGGAGGAGCGCGGCAGCTGGAACAGGCGCTCGCGCTCGACGAAGCTCTTTTCCGGGTCGGGGTCGGGGTCGATGAACACGTGGCGGTGATCGAACGCCGCCAGCAGCCGGATATGGCGCGAGAGCAGCATGCCGTTGCCGAACACGTCGCCCGACATGTCGCCGATGCCGGCCACGGTGAACGGCTGCGACTGCGTGTCGCGCCCGAGCTCGCGGAAGTGGCGCTTGACCGATTCCCAGGCGCCGCGCGCCGTGATGCCCATCTTCTTGTGGTCGTAGCCGGCCGAGCCGCCCGAGGCGAAGGCGTCGCCCAGCCAGAAGCCGTACTCCTGCGCGACGCCGTTGGCGATGTCGGAGAAGGTCGCGGTGCCCTTGTCGGCGGCCACCACCAGGTAGGGATCGTCGCCGTCGTGGCGCACCACGCGCGCCGGCGGCACGGGCTTGCCCTCCACCAGGTTGTCGGTGATGTCGAGCAGCCCGCGCAGGAAGATCCTGTAGCACTCGACGCCTTCCTGCATCAGCGCCTCGCGCTCGCCCGCGGCCGGTGGCCGCTTCAGCACGAAGCCGCCCTTGGAGCCGACCGGCACGATCACCGCGTTCTTGACCATCTGCGCCTTCATCAGGCCGAGCACCTCGGTGCGGAAGTCTTCGCGCCGGTCCGACCAGCGCAGCCCGCCGCGCGCCACCGGCCCGCCGCGCAGGTGCACGCCCTCGACGCGCGGCGAGTAGACGAAGATCTCGAACATCGGCCGCGGCTCGGGCAGGTCCGGCACCTGGCGCGGATCGAACTTGAGCGAGAGGCAGGCCTTGGGCGCGCCGTCGGTGCCCGGCTGGAAGGCATTGGTGCGGGTGGTGGCGCGGATCGTGGCGAGAAAGCGCCGCAGGATGCGGTCGTCGTCCAGGCTCGGCACCTGCTCGAGGCCGGCTTCGAGCTCGCGCGCGAGCGCCTCCTCACCGTCCGGCGCCGCGCCCTGCGGGTCGAAGCGCGCGTGAAACAGCCGCACCAGGCCGCGCGCCAGCCCGGCATGCGCCACCAGCGTCTGCTGCACGTAGGCGAGGCTGAAGGTGAACCCGGCCTGGCGCAGATAGCGGCTGTAGGCGCGCAGGATCGCGATCTCGCGCACCGAGAGCTCGGCAGCGAGCACCAACTGGTGCAGGCCGTCGGGCTCGGCGCGCCCCGACCACATCGCCTCGAACGCTTCGTGGAACAGCGGCCGGATGCGCTCCAGCGACGGCTCGCCCTCGCCGGGCAGCGCGAGGCCGAAATCGACGATCGAGTAGGGGGTGCCGCCGGCCGGCTCGACGCGGTAGGGCCGATCATCGAGCACCCGCACGCCGAGGTTCTCCAGGATCGGCAGCGCGTCCGAGAGCGCGATCGGCGCGCCGCAGCGGACCAGGCGGAAGCGCCACACACCCGGCTCGGCGGCGAGCGGCCGGTACAGATTCATGGCGAGCGCGGGCGGCGCGGCGAGCGCGTCCATCATCTCGATGTCGACCAGCGCGGCGCGCACCGCGTGGTCCTCGCGGTAGCCGGCGGGAAACGCCTGGCCGAAGCGCGCAAAGAGGCGATTGGCGCGCTCCTCGCCGAGCTGCGCGACCAGCAGCCCGTGCAGCTCGTCCTCCCAGCGCCGGGTCGCGGCGACGATCCGATCCTCCAGCGCGCGCACGTCGACCGCGGGGACGGTACCGGGACGCGTGCGGACCACCATGAAGATGCGCGCCAGCAGCGACTCGGACAGGCTCACCGTGAACTCGGCCGCCGTGCCGTTGAACGCCTCGGCGAGAATGCGCTGGAACTTCTGGCGCTGCTCGGTGCTGTACTTGTCGCGTGGCACGAACACCAGGCAAGTGACATAGCGGCCGTAAGCATCGCGCCGCACCAGCAGGCGCGTGCGCTGGCGCTCGCCGAGCTGCAGGATGGCGATGGCGTGCGCGTAGAGCTCGTCGGTCTCGATCTGCAGCAGCTCGTCGCGCGGATAGTCCTCGAGGATCGAAGCGAGCGCCTTGCCGTTGTGGCTCGCGGGCAGGAAGCCGGCGCGCGCCTGCACGTCGGCCACCTTGCGGCGCACGACCGGGATCGCGGCGAGAGTGGCGGTGTACACGTTGTGCGTGTAGAGGCCGAGGATGCGGCGCTCGCCGACCACGCGGCCCTGCGCGTCGAAGCGCTTCACGCCGACGTAGTCGAGATAGCCGGGGCGGTGCACGGTGGCGCGCGTGTTCGCCTTCGAGAGCACCAGGATCTCCGGCGCGCGCGCCCGCGCGCGCGTCTCCGGGGGCAGGGTGGCGAAGCTGGTCGACACGGTGGTGCCCTCGCGCTCGCGCAGGATGCCGAGCCCCGAGCCGCGCACGATGCGCAGCACGTCCTCGCCGTTCTCGCTCAGCAGATCGTAGTCGCGGTAGCCGAGCAGCGTCATGTGGTTGTCGAGCAGCCAGGCGAGGAAGGCGTGCGCCTCGCGCGCCTCCGCGGCGTCGAGCGGCGGCTGCGCCGCGGCGAGTTCCGCGACCAGCTCGCGCAGGCGCTGCTGCATCGGCTTCCAGTCGGCGACCGCGGCGGCCGCGTCGGCGAGCACGCGCGTGAGGCCCTGCTCGATCTCCTGCAGGCGCGCCGGGTCGGTCTGGCGGTCGATCTCCAGGCAGATGAACGATTCGAGCCGCCCGCCGCCGGTGTCCGCGGAAGGCGTGATGCCCGCCAGCTTGCCCTGTTCGTCGCGCGAGACGCGCAGCACCGGGTGGATCACCAGGTGCAGCGCCAGGCCCTGGCGGTTGATCTCCATGGTGCTCGAGTCCACCAGGAACGGCATGTCGTCGCTTACGATCTGCACCACCGTATGGGTGCTCTGCCAGCCGTGCTCGCCGAGCTTCGGGTTGAACGCGCGCACGCGCGCCGCGCCGCCCGCGTGGCGGCGCCCGAAGTCGAGGTGCGCGAGCGCAGCGCCGGCGAGGTCGCCCGGGTCGCGCGCGGCGAGCTCCTGCGGATCCGCGCCGCCGTAGTACAGCTGCACGAAGCGCTCGACGAGCTCGGCCTGCGCCGCCGCCAGGCTGCCGCGCGCGGTGCGCGCGACGCGCGTCACGAGATCGTTGTCATCCGCTCTCGTTCTCGCTGCCATGCGCCGAAGTATATGCCGGTGCGCGGACGCGAGAGGGCCCGGCTAGTCCTGCCGGCGTGCCCGACGCATCGCGATGCCGGCGACCAGCATCGTCAGAGTGATGCCGAGGATGGCGAGCGACACCGGACGCTCGAGGAAAATACCGAACGAGCCGCGCGAGATGGCGAGCGTCTGGCGCAGCGACTGCTCGGCGAGCGGCCCGAGCACCAGCGCCAGCACCAGCGCCGCCGGCGAGAAGCCGTGCAGCTTCATGAAGAAGCCGACCAGCCCCGCGCCGAACATGAGCCAGGTCTCCACGATGCTGCCGTTCACGCTGTAGGTGCCGATGGTGCAGACGAGGATCACCGCCGGCGCGAGGATGCGGTAGGGCAGCTTGATCATCTGCACGAAGAGCGGAATCGCGAAGATGTTGAGGGCGAGCAGCGCCATGTTGCCGAGGTACATGCTGGCAATCAGGCCCCAGGCGAACTCGGGCTTCTGCGCCATGAGCAGCGGGCCCGGCGTCAAGCCCCACAGCACGAACGCGGCGAGCAGCACCGCGGTGGCGGCCGAGCCGGGAATGCCGAGCGTGAGCAGCGGCACCATCGCGCCCGAGGAGGCGGCGTTGTTCGCGGCTTCAGGGCCGACGAGCCCCGCCATCGCGCCCTTGCCGAAGTTCTCCGGGGTCTTCGACACCGATTTTTCGAGTGAGTAGGACATGAGCGAGGCGACCGTCGCGCCGGCCCCCGGCAGCACGCCGACGACAAAGCCGAGGAGCGAACCGCGCGCGAGCGCCCAGCGCGTCTCCGCGTAGTCGCGCAGCGTCGGCCAGAAGGGCCTTTCTTTCTGCAGCTGCACGATGCCGCCCGTGCCCGTCACGTGCAGGCCGCTGTAGAACGCGTAGTACAGCTCGCCCAGGCCGAACAGACCGATCGCGATCGGGATGAAGTCGATGCCGCCGATCATCTCGGCCGAGCCGAAGGTGAAGCGGCTGTTGCCCGTCTCCAGGTCGACGCCGACGGTGCCGAGCGCCAGGCCGACGAGCGCGGAGATGAGGCCCAGGCGCCAATTGCCGCCGAGCATGACGATGAGCGTCGACAGGCCCATGACGACGAGCAGGAAGAATTCCGGCGGCCCGAAGCTGCGCGCGAGCTGCGAGAACGGCGGTGCGAGCAACGTGATGAGCACCACCCCCAGCGTGCCGCCGGCGAAGGAAGCCACGGCCTGCATGACGAGCGCCGGGCCGGCGCGTCCCTGCTGCGCCAGCGGATAGCCGTCGAAGGTGCTCGCCACCGTGGACGATTCACCCGGCGTGTTGAGCAGGATCGAGGTGATGGTGCCGCCGTACTGCGAGCCGTAGTAGATCGCCGCCAGCATGATCACGGCACCGGCGGGTTCCATGCCGAAAGTGACGGGGAGCAGCACGGCGAGCGCCGCCGCCGGTCCGAAGCCGGGAATGATGCCGACCACCATGCCGATCATCACGCCGGCGAACAGGTAGGCGAGGTTGAGCGGCGATACCGCCACCGAGAAGCCGAGCAGCAGGTTGGCGAACAGGTCCACTAGAACGGCAGCAGCCCGCGCGGCACCGCGGCGTTCAGCCAGACGCGGAACAGGAGGTAGATGGCGAGCGGCAGCAGCACCGCGAGCAGCGCATTCTGCCAGTGGCGGCGCCGATTGAGAAAGGCCAGCGTCGCGGCCATGTAGGCGATCATCGACACCAGCCCCCCGAGCACGTCGAGGGCGGCAACGAACAGGCCCGAGAGCAGCGCCAGCACCAGGGTCACGCGCCAGAACTCGGCCAGGCGCTCGCGCGCGTCGTGCCTAAGCTCGGCGGCGAGGCTCCAGGCGCACAGCGCGACCAGCGCGACGCCGATGATGCGCGGGAAGAAAGCCGGGCCGAGCCGCCCCGCCGAGGACAGCCAGGCCAGCTCGGCGAACGCGATCCAGGTGTAGCCGCCGGCGAGCAGCAGCACGCCGGCGAGGAAACCCGCGCGCATCTATTTGATGGCGCCGGACTTTCTCAGGATGTCGGCGAAGGTGCCCTGGGTCTTCTGCAGGAAGCTGCGGAAATCTTCGCCGTAGAGCACGTTCTCGGTGAGCAGCTGCTTGTCGATGTACGCCTTCCACTCCGGCGTCTGCACCACCTTCTTCATGGTGTCGATCCACCACTGCTGGGCTTCCTTCGGCACGTCGGGCGGCAGCACCAGGCCGCGCGGCAGCGAGATGCCGATGTCGTAGCCCTGCGAGGCGAAGGTGGGGACGTTACCGAGCGCGGCGGGCGTGCTCTTGCCGCTGTAGGCGAGGGCGCGCATGTCGCCCGACTGCAGCAGCCCGAGCACCTCGCCCGGGTTCGACATCGCCGCGTCGAGCGCCCCGGAGAGCAGCGCTGTGATCAGCTCGCCCTGCTTGTTGAACGAGACGTAGCTGAACGTGAATCCGGCCTTCTCCGAGACGAGCTTGGGCACGATGAAGTCGATGTTGACCGCGCCGATGCCGCCGATCGAGGGCGGCTTCGCCTTTGCCGCCGCGATGAAGTCCTGCAGGGTCCTGATCTTGGAATCCTTGTTGACGAGCAGCAGCATGTCGTCGGTGGCGAGCAGCGCCACCGGCGTGAAGCTGACCGGCTGCCAGGGGGTGTTCGCCTGCAGCGGCGTGGTGATGAAGCTGCCGCTGGTGGTGGAGACGTGGTACGGGTTGCCCTTCTGGCTGAAGAGGAAGCCCCAGCCCTTGGCGCCGCTGCCGCCGGGTTTGTTCTCGGCGACGATGGTCTCCGGGTAGAGCTTGTACTTCTCCAGGATCGAGATCAGCGTGCGCGACATGATGTCGTTGCCGCCGCCGGGGCCGAACGAGATCGTCCAGTCCAGGCGCTTGCTGGGGTAGCGGTCCTGCGACTGGGCCGGGGCGACGGCCAGGACGAGCGCGGCAGCCGCAGCTAGCGCGCCCAGGCATTTCATTGTCCTCATGGTGGTTCTCTTCCTCCTGCGCTAGTCTCCCACATCTCCGGAAAAAAAGGATGGGGAGCGACATGGGCGCCACGGACGCAGGACAGGACTTGCTGTACGAAGTGCGCGACGGCATCGCGCGCGTCACCTTCAACCGACCGCAGGCGCGCAACGCCCTCACTTTCGCGATGTACGACCGCCTGGCGGAGATCTGCGAGGCGGCGAACGCGGACCGCTCGATCAAGGCGCTGCTGCTCACCGGCGCAGGCGACAAGGCCTTCGCCGCCGGCACCGACATCTCGCAGTTCCGCGCCTTCGACAAGCCGCAGGATGCGCTCGACTACGAGGCACGCATCGACCGGGTGCTTGGGGCGCTCGAGCGCTGCCGGGTGCCGACCGTAGCGGCGATTCGCGGCGCCTGCACGGGGGGCGGCGCCGGCATCGCGGTGTGCTGCGACCTGCGCATCGCCGGCACCAGCCTGCGCACCGGCTTTCCCGTGGCGCGCACGCTCGGCAACTGCCTCTCCAGCGGCAACTACGCGCGGCTCGCCGCGCTCATCGGCCCGGCGCGGGTCAAGGACATGATCTTCCGCGCGCGGCTGCTCGAGGCACCGGAGGCGCTCGCCATCGGCCTGGTCACCGAAGTGGTGGACGACGCGCAGGTCATGGCGCGCGCGGAGGAGGTGGCGCGGCTGGTCGCCGGCCAGGCGCCGCTCACTCTGCAGGCGACCAAGGAGTCGCTGCTGCGGCTGCGGCCGGCACTCGCGCCGGGCGCGGGCGACGACCTCGTCCTGATGTGCTACATGAGCCGGGATTTCCGCGAGGGCATGCAGGCCTTCCTGGAGAAGCGCGCGCCGCAGTGGAAGGGCGCGTGATTGGCGTGTGTTGTACGGTGGGCCCATGGCCCACCATACGCCGTTGGCCCGCTAGCCCGTCAGCGTAATCACCGCGATCCCCGCCGCGAGGAACGCCATGCCGGCGAGCTCGAGCCGCGTCATGCGCTCGCGAAACAGCT
>JBBDXL010000124.1:0-3123 GCA_040902335.1 Burkholderiales bacterium | reverse complement strand
CGCCAGCGCGGCGACGACCCGGACGAGCTGCCGCGCCGCTACGCGCGCCTCATCAACGCGGCGATCGCCGGCCGGCCGCAGGACATGACCGTCGGCGTGCACCTGTGCCGCGGCAACTTCCAGAGCGCCTGGGCGGCCGAGGGCGGCTACGAGCCGGTGGCCGAGGTGCTGTTCAACGAGCTCGAGGTGGACGCGTACTTTCTCGAGTACGACGACGCGCGTTCCGGCGACTTCGCGCCGTTACGCTTCGTGCCCAAGGGCAAGACGGTCGTGCTCGGGCTGGTGACCACCAAGCTCGGCGCCCTGGAATCGAAGGACGACCTCAAGCGGCGCATCGGCGAGGCGGCGAAGCTCGTTCCCCTCGAGCAGCTTTGCCTGTCGCCGCAGTGCGGCTTCTCCAGCACGGTGCACGGCAACCAGCTCGAGGTCGAGGCGCAGGGCGCGAAGATCCGCCTGGTGGTCGAGACCGCGCGCGAAGTCTGGGGCGACGCGTAGGGTGGGCCTTTGGCCCACCGTACGGTCAGGCGAAAGTTTCCTTCGCTGCGTCCCGGCCCAGGCTGTACAAGCCCGGGTAGTACTCGCGGAACGCCTTCTGGATCTCCGCGACCGGCACGTCGGCAAACGAGCCTCGATCGCGCACGTACTCCATATGGCGCCGTTCGTCCTCGTCGAACGGATGGAAGATCGAGTCCGTGCGGCCGTCGAATTCCAGCGGCTTGACGCGGAATTTGCGGCACAGGTCCAGGTTGAATGCCGGCGTCGCCTTCACCCACTTGCCCTCCAGCCACAGCTCGGTGAAGCCGTGATAGATGAACAGGTCCGAGCCCATGCGCTCGGCGAGTCGCGGCGTGGTGAGATGGTTCTTGACGTCGGCGAAGCCCACGCGCGACGGGATGTCCGCGGCGCGGGCGCAGGCGGCGAGCAGCGCCGCCTTGCCGATGCAAAAGCCCTCGCCCGATTCCAGGCAAACGCTGGCGCGAAACGCGCGCTCGTCCGAAAAATCGAGGAACGGGTTGTAGCGCACGCCGTCGCGCACCGCGTAATACAGGGCCACGGCGCGCTCGCGGTCGTCCGCGCCCCGCGCCCGCGCCTGCGCAAACGTGCTCACCAGCGGGTGGTCGCTGTCGATGAAGCGCGCGGGGGTGAGGAACTCGTTCACCGGTCGAGCCGCATCATGCGCTTGGCGCCGGCGAACAGCGCGTTGTCCGGGTCGCCGAGCCCGTCGACCACCGTGAAATGGTCGCGCCCGGGCATGGGAATGCTGCCGGCGAGCACCGGCTTCCAGCGCTGCGCCAGCAGCGCGTTCTGGCGCTTGAATTCCGAGCTTTCCAGGCCGCCCACGGCGAGCGCCAGCGGCGCGCGCGTGGCCGGCGGCAGGTACGCGGGGGAAAGCCTGAGCGCGGATTCCTCGTCGAGCCGCAGATCGCCGTTCAGCCAGCCCACCTGCGCGAGCGGGCGCAGGTCATAGACGCCGCTCACCGCTACGGCGCCCTTGTAAAGTTCCTTGGGCAGCGCGCGGTCCACTACCGGCCACAGCGCCGCCAGCATCATCGCCGCGAGGTGCCCGCCCGCCGAATGGCCGCTGACGTACAGGCGATCCTCGTCCATGCCGTACTGCTCGGCGTGCCGGTAGAGCCAGACCGAGGCCGCCAGCATCTGCTGCACGATGCGCTCGATGCTCACCTTCGGGCAGAGATCATAGTTGACGACTACCAATGAAACGCCCGCGTCCACCCACGCCGGCGCGAGGAAGGAGAAATCCCGCTTGTCGAGCGAGCGCCAGTAGCCGCCGTGGATGAACATCAGCGCGCTGCCGTCGCCCTTGCGCGCGGGAAAAATATCGAGCGTCTCGCCGGGCGAATCGCCGTAGGCGCGATCGAGATAGCAGGTCATGGTCGAGCGCGCGTGCGCCGAGCTCTCCGCCCAGCGCGCGAAATGCCGGGGATGGTCCGGGAACAGCTCGCGGTTGTTGTACTCGCGGCTGAGAAAGGCCGGATCGCTCATGAACCGGGGATTCTAGCGGGTCTTCGCGGCGTGCAGCCAGGTCACCGGCCGGCCGAGCGTCTGCGCCAGCGCCTTTTGCTCAGGATCGGAAAGTGCGGCTACGCGAGCATTGCGGATGGCGGCGGCCCGCGCGGCCGCGTCGCCCGCGGCCGGGTTCTCCACCAGGGCGTCGAGGATGGCGAGGAAATTCGCTCTGCCGCGCCGGTGCGTCTCGCCGTAGCCCTTCAGCAGGCCGGCGCAGGCCGCGATCTCCAGCGCGAGCGACGTGTTGCGGGGCGCGGCGGCGCGCACCGCGGCGAGCCAGCGCTCGATGAGCGCCTGTTCCTCGGCGTAGCGCAGGCTGTGCGGCCGCCAGCGCTTGAGCCAGGCGAGCGAGCGCACCAGCAGGAAGCCGCCGATGCCGGAGGTCTTCACGTGCATGGCGACGTTGTAGGCATCGAGCTTGCCCCGCGCCGCGGCCCAGGAGACGAGACGGCGGCCGAGGAACGGCGGCAGGATCGAAGCCACTTCCTCGACCCCGGGCTTGAGGTAGTCGATCACCACCACCGGCTCGCCGTCCCGCGCGCCCGTCTCCCGGCGCACGCGCTCGAAGCGCGTGCGGCGCGTCTTCAGGTCGGCAACGCGGATGATGTCCTCGTAGCTCATCCACAACGCGAGCTCCCGGCCGGTTTCGCCCACGAGCTTCGCGTCCGCATTGCCCAGTGCGGCGATGCGCTCCAGATATAGCCGGGCGTAGGCCTCGCCCTGGTAGTCGCGCAGGCGCGAGGCGCCGAGCTCCAGGATCTCGCGCGTTTCGGGGGGCAGGAGGCGGGGCGCCGCCGCCGGCGCCCGCTTCGTGCCCGATGCGATATCGAAACCCGCGGCGAAGCCGCGCAAGCTCGCTTCGGCGCCCTTGCCGGCGCGCAGGATCGCCGTCTCGCAGGCCGCGCGGGGCAGGGGCAGCGCGCCGCAGCCGGCCATTGCGCCGAACAGCACCGCGTTGATTACCGTGCCGTTGTCCTGGGCGAGCCGGTGCATGTCGAACAGCACCGCAGACTTCGAGAGCTCCCGCGCTGCCGCCAGTACGCGCTCCTCGGGGAAGCGGCCGTCGGCCATCTGCATCTTCTCCACGGTGGCGTA
>JBBDXL010000123.1:0-3148 GCA_040902335.1 Burkholderiales bacterium | reverse complement strand
GCTGGCGACCCCACGGGGATTCGAACCCCGGTTACCGCCGTGAAAGGGCGATGTCCTAGGCCTCTAGACGATGGGGTCTTGCGATCGGACTACAAGACGGGTCTGGTGGAGGTAACCGGGATCGAACCGGTGACCTCTTGCATGCCATGCAAGCGCTCTCCCAGCTGAGCTATACCCCCAGCACAGGGCGCGAATTATAGCCCACAGACGCTAGGGCTTACAGGGCCCGAGGCGCCGCCCGCGCGTTTTCGTGAGCGCGCCGCCGGTCAGTTTCAGCTCGCTCGACATGCTGCCGCGCGAGAGCTGGGCCCGTCCCGCCCCGCGCATGTTCGACGCCGGGCATTCCAGCTCCCACGAGGTGGTGTCCGGCCCGAGCTTCAAGGTCGTCACCCGGCAGTCGGAGGGCACTTGCGCGCCGCGGCCCCAGTACATGGGGTCCCGCGCCTGCTCGCGCGTGAGGCAGGCGCGGTAGCCCGACTGCTGCGGCCGCGGCAAACCGGGCATCGCGATCTCGGAGACGAATTCCCACTCGCCCTCCTCCATGCGCTGCGCGTGCGCGCTCGCAGCGAAGAACGCGAGCAGCAGGACGACGCCTCTCACGCGAGGGCCCTCGAGATGCGCGCCAGCACCGTGTCGCGCCCGAGGAGTTCGAGCACCGCGTCGATCGACGGCGTCTGCTCGCGCCCGGTGAGCACGCGCCGCAAAGGCATCGCGAGCTGCGGCATTTTCAGGTTATGCGCCTTTGCCGCCGCGGACACCGCCGCGCCGAGGCTTTTTCGCTCCCAGGTCATGCCTTCGAGCGAGCGCTTCAGCGCATCTAGCGCGGGCCTCGCCTCCGCGGGCACGCTCTGCGCGCCGGGGTCGGCGTAGAACATCTCCGCCTGCGACGCGAGCTCCCTTAGCGTCGCGGCGCGTTCCTTCAGCAGCGCGACGACGCGCTGCGGCGGCGGACCGGCGCGCGGCGGCAGCAGCGCCGCGAGCCGCGCGTCGTCCGCTCTTTTCATGTATTCGTGGTTCAGCCAGGCGAGCTTTCCCGCATCGAAGCGCGCCGGCGAGCGGCTCACGTGCGCAAGATCGAACCATTCGACCAGCTGGCGCATGGAGAACATCTCCTCGTCGCCGTGCGACCAGCCGAGTCGCGCGAGGTAGTTGGCGAGCGCCTCGGGGAGATAGCCCTCATCGCGGTACTGGGTGACGCTCACCGCGCCGTGGCGCTTGGACAAACGCTCGCCGTCGGCGCCGAGGATCATGGGCACGTGCGCGAACTCGGGCAGCGCGTTGCCCAGGGCACGGAAGATGTGGATCTGGCGCGGAGTGTTGTTGACATGGTCGTCGCCGCGGATGACGTGCGTGATCGCCATGTCGAGGTCGTCCACCACCACGCCGAAGTTGTAGGTGGGCACGCCGTCGGCGCGCAGCAGCACGAGGTCGTCGAGCTCGGCGTTCGGAAACTCGATCGGCCCCTTGACGAGGTCGTTCCATCCTGCCGTGCCCGCCTCCGGCGTGCGAAAGCGCACCACGGGCGGGCTATCCTTGGGCGGCACGAGGCTCGCGGCCGCTGCGCGCTCCGGGCGCCAGCGCCCGTCGTAGCGCGGCTTGTCGCCGCGCGCGCGCTGCGCTTCGCGCATGACATCGAGCTCCTCCTTGCTCGCCCAGCAGTGGTAGGCATGGCCGCTCGCGATCAGCCGCTCGGCAACTTCGCGGTAGCGCGCTAGGCGCTGCATCTGGAACAACGGCCCCTCGTCCCACTCCAGGCCGAGCCACTTCAGGCTGTCGAGTATCGCGGCCTCCGACTCGCGCGTGGAGCGCTCAGCGTCGGTGTCCTCGATTCTCAGGATGAACTTGCCGCCGTGCCGGCGCGCGAACGCCCAGGAGTACAGCGCGGTGCGCGCGCCGCCGATGTGCAGGAATCCCGTGGGGCTGGGAGCGAAGCGCGTACGCACGGTCATTCGCCGCCCTCGACGGGGTAGCGCTGCGCGCGCCAGCGCAGCATGCCGCCCGCAAGGTTGGCGGCCTTCTCGAAGCCGGCCTGCTTGAGGAGCACGGTGGCCTGCGCCGAGCGCGCGCCGGAGCGGCAGACGGTGACGATCGGCACCTCGGTGTCGAGCTCGCCGGCGCGCGCGGCGAGCGCGCCGAGCGGCACGAGCCGCGCGCCCTCGATGTGGCCGAGCGGGCCGTTGAACTCGTCGGGCTCGCGCACGTCGACGATCTGCACCGCGCGCGCGTGCTCTTCCAGCCAGTTCGGATTGAGCTCCCAGATGCCCGCGAAGGTGTAGGTGAGCGGCGCCCAGTCGGGCTCGTCCGCGGCGCCGCGCTCCACCGCCGGCTTGCCGCACTTCAGGTTGGCGGGCACCGCGGCGTCCATCTGCTTGGGATGCGCGAGGCCCAGGTGCTCCATGTAGCCCACGAAGTCGCCTTCGCCGACGCTCTCGGCGAGGCGCGGGTTGTAGAGCTTCTCCTCGCCGACGCTGGACGCGGTGAGGCCGCGGTAGTCGTGCGCGGGATAGATGAGGCAGCTGTCCGGAAGCGAGTACACCTGCTCGCGCACCGAGCGGTACAGCGTCCTCGCGCTGCCCTGCTGGAAATCGGTGCGCCCGCAGCCGCGGATCAGAATCGCGTCGCCCGTGAAGGCCATCGAGCGGTCGTCGAGCACGTACGTCAGGCAGCCGCTGGTATGCCCCGGCGTGGCGCGCGCCTCGAGGTGGCGCTTGCCGAACTCGACACGCTCGCCCGGCTCGACGTAGCGGTCGGCGCCCTCGGCGCCGCTCGCCGCGCCGATGGCGATGCGGCTCCCCAGGCGCTCGCGCAGCAGCCACGCACCGGTGACGTGATCGGCGTGCACGTGCGTATCCAGCGTCCACGCGAGCTTCACGCCGAGCTCCTCCACCAGCGCGACGTCGCGCCGCGCCTGCTCGAAGACGGGGTCGATGAGGATCGCCTGGCGCGTCGCCGGATCGGCCAGCAGGTAGGTGTAGGTCGAGGACAGCGGGTCGAAGAGCTGCCGGAAGATGACCATGCCCCGATAGTATGGCCCCACGCGCCGAGAACACGTAAAATCGGCCCCTCTCCGGCAGGGTCGTTAGCTCAGCGGTAGAGCACTGCTCTCACACAGCAGGGGCCACTGGTTCGATCCCAGTACGACCCACCA